>JAOFOL010000068.1 GCA_028042835.1 Opitutales bacterium
CTCAATTATTTCTTTTGGTAGAAGCTTATAAATATCTTGGGGATTAACAGGCCTTAAATGGTTCGTAGTCATGAGGCTTCAATAAAAAAACTTGGCGCGAAGTAATGAGCTATTCCCATCTCTGCTAAAGACATGTAGATGGAATAAATCTCTTCTTGGTTTTCCAATTTTTTACCATTAGTTCCATCATGCTCGTCTATATGTCCGCCATCCATAATGAACTTGTTTAATTCACATTTTTTATGATCGTTTGAAGTGGGGAATATTTTCTCAGGCAACTTGTAGTCAGGTAGGGCAGCAAAAAATGTTATTTTTGAAAAACCTGCTTTCTGAAGCAGGTTTTTATATTCTTTTAGACTATATGTGAAGCATTGAAGATCTTGATTCGTCTTTAGTTTGAATTTTGATTTTGCGAGTTCTATGCTAAGGTATGAAATATTTGGAAGTCCAATATGGTCGTCATTTGCCCCTAACAAGTATTTTAGTCCTAGTCTGTTTTCAATTGCAATCACAAGAAATAATCAACGAAAATGAGGAGGGAATGATTCTTGATTGCGGTTGCGGTCTTAGAAATGATTACCTTGAAAATGTTGTCAATTTTGAGATTGTACCCTATGAAAGTACAGATGTTGTAGGTTTGGGCGAAACTTTGCCATTTATAGACAATAGCTTTGATGCGATTCTTTCGTTAAATGTATTGGAGCATGTGAAAAATCCATTTCAATGTGCAGCAGAAATCTCCAGAGTGTTAAAACCAGGGGGCAAACTTTATTGTGTTGCCGCCTTTCTTCAACCAGTCCATGCATTTCCAGACCATTATTTTAATATGACAAAAGGAGGAATGAAATTACTCTTTGAAAAGCATCTTCAAATAGATGAACAAAAAATCATTCAAAGCGGTCTTCCAATATTTTCTCTTACATGGATACTTCAAAGATGGTATCATACTCTCTCTCACTCACTGAAAGAACAATTTTTACAAAAAAGAGTAATGGACTTGATCGGTTCTCCAACTGATTACTTGACTGCAGACTTTGTTACCAATCTCCCAGAAGAGGTTAACGAAGAACTTGCATCTACCACCGCACTATTCGCAACAAAGAAATGAATCAATTAAGGAGAAGAATCCTTGAAAGAATTCAGCCTTGGTGTATTGACTCCATTTCATGGAAGGAGGATTCTATTTCTATCTCTGGATGGGCAGTTTCAAGTTCTCAACCCAGAGAATACCTTGAAATTCGATCTTACGAAGCTTCTTTGACAAATGCTAACTTCGTGGTTCCAAGACCTGACCTGGAAAGTGTTTTTCCCTTTTGGCCTCAGGCAATAAATTCAGGTTTCACTTGTGATTTTAAACTTCAGCATGATCTTTTAGGTAAAGAAATTAGATTCTCATATGGTGAAAAACAAAATTTCCCATTTAATCCCTTTCATGAATATGCATACCCATCGAATGATAGCATTGCCGTACCTGAACCGAGTGGTAGATTACGCGTACACGGATCAGACTCATTACCTTCATTTCTTTTGGAAGGCTATTCAACCTTTCGCAAATTGAACCAGATAATTAGATCTACTACCACGATCAATAAAATTAAAAATGCACGAATTTTAGACTGGGGATGTGGTTGCGGTAGGGTTAGCCGTTATTTTGATACAATAGATAAGGAACTCTGGGGTGCGGACATCGATGATTTAAACCTTAGATGGTGCGAAGAACACTTGAACATGAAAACGCTAGCAATTTCATCAAATCCAAACAAAAACCTTCCTGATTCCTACTTTGACCTGATTTTCGGGATTTCTGTGATGACCCATCTCCATCATGATTTACAAATTTTATGGCTCGATGAGCTTACTCGTTCTTTGAGAAAAGGTGGATATATAATTCTCACCTTCCATGGTTTGGCAAGTGCACTCAGGAATATTTCAAATGAAGGATTCACAGAGCTTCTATGCAAAGGTTTTTATGATTTCGGTGAGAATTCAATTTTGAAGGGTGCCGTACCTGAAAATGAAGACTATCGAGATACATATAACACACTAAACCAAATCGTTTTGACTTGGACGGATAAACTTCGAGTGATTAAGTATTTTGAATCATTAATTGGGAACCACCAAGATCTTATTGTGCTACAAAAGATATGAGTTACTTGCTTATGGATTAAGGCAATTTGTTAACCCAAAATTCTCAAGATAAAAATATTATTCAACAATCTCGTACGCTTCAACCAAAGCTTCTTTATCCGCAGATTCGGTAGAAGTTAAGATAGCCGAGTAATTACCTGGCTCAAGATCCAAAACAATAGCAGCTTCATTAGCATCAACGGGTAGGGTAATACCTTCTTTTCCTTGCACAGTGGAAATATTTTCACTGCCAACTGCATCACCCCAATTATCGATCGTCTTGTAAACACCCCATACTCCGTTTGTTAATTTGTAGATAACAAGAGCCGGATCGATTACATAATCAGTGATACCTTGGGACTCCATAGTCTTACCTTTACCCATAAAGACAACTTTCTTGTTTTCAGTACCAGTAATGGCAATACTTCCATACATCGCTTTCGTGCTGCTTACTAATCCACGAGTTGAAATCCCCAAAAATCTAGAAGTTCCATTCGTTGCGGGAATTTCGTAAGCCTCGACTAACGCTTCTTTAGCGGTTGCCTCAGTGGAGGTAAGAATAGCCGAATAACTTCCGGGGGCAAGATCAAGAACGATTGCAGCCTCACTTGCATCAACGGGTAAAGTTATACCCTCTTTACCTTGTACGGTAGATATATTTTCGCTACCAGTAGCATCTCCCCAATTGTCAATTGTGCGGTAAACTCCCCAAGCACCATCTGTAAGCTTGTAAATAATAAGAGCAGGATCGGCAACATAATCAGTGATGCCCTGTGACTCCATGGTTTTTCCCTTGCCCATGAATGCTACCGTCTTGTTTTCAGTACCAGTAATAGCAATGCTACCATACATTGCCTTGGTGCTACTAACCAAACCACGTGTGGATATTCCTAGAAAACGGGATACTGTTGTAGTTGGGGATGTATCATTCGTGTCCGGGTTTGCTAGATTCGAAACTTCGTTTGCGTTTGGGGTGGTGAAGGTAGAAGGGTCACCGGGAGGCGCTGTAAATGATGCGGCCACATTGTCTAGAAGTGACCAAAAGGCTGTTGAGGTATCAGGTTGTTGACCAGAACCGCTTTGTAAAGCGATGTAGTTTTTCGCTGAACTACCTTCGGGATACAGAACAACATCGTCTTTACTGTAAGTTGTTGATGACTTCCAAGCTTCCGGTATCCCGAAAGAAAAAGAAGTGAAGGCTAAAAAAATAGAAGTGATATACGTAATCTTCATGTCTTATATAATTTGTAGGCTATGCGTGTTCTAAGCAAGAATTTTATAAATTATCTTATGTCGGTGTATTACTGAGTTATCCAAGAACCATTCGTTCCTTCTTCATAATCAAAGAAAGATCTTTCTCCATTTTTAATTCCATAGAATAACCAACGAGCTTTAGTTACTGAATAAAGGAAGGATTTTTCGGAGTTGGTCTTATCGAAGTATGTAGGGCCAGTCCAAAGCCATCCGAGAGTAGTATCATAAAGCCAGAAGTTTCCATTATCTGCCTCCTTGGTGTATAACCATCCTAAATCTTCATGGTAAATCCAACCACTGGTTGCATCATAGAATGAACCAAGCCAATCCAAAGAATACCAATCTCCTTTAGCACCATCATCTACTCGTGCAAGTCCAGAGCTAATGTCAGATACATCAGGAGCAGAAACCGCTGCAAATGTAGTAAAGTGATCGGTAGTCATAGTAAGGGTACTACTGTTTTTATCCCAGGTACTAGTTTTAGCTTTATCCCAGGCATCCTTGGTAGTGGAATAGTACATAGCTTCAACATTGTTGACATCCATACCGTTGGCAATCGATGCATTGACATCCACGGGGATTGAAAGAATAACATCTTTTTTGAAATTACCTTCAACTTTTTTACCTTTGTTATCAAATAACTCGATAGAATATCCATAATCAGCAGGTTTTTCATCAGCACTTTTTGATAAACCCTTGGCGGTTGGAGTAATTACAATACGCACCTCTGTAACAGTAGAGTCTACATTAGCAGCACCACCAGGAATAGTAAGCTCAGTACCGTCGGGAAGTTGAGTTACAAAGTCTGTATTTGGATCAAATGTTACACTTGTACCATCTGGAATCTCAAAATCCGGAGCAGATAAATTGATCACCAATCCACTTTTTGACTCGGCAAGATTAAGATTTACATCAATTTCTACATCAGTTGAGTAGTAGGACTCAGATCCATTTTCATCAATTTCAGCGAATTCCGCTCCGACTCTCCAGACTGCTTTAGGTGCAAGTAATTTAAAACCTCCAGTAGCATTCGTTTCGATCCCAACTTCTCTACCATCGTCTGTCCATGCATAAACAAATGCATTCACAACAGGGTTGTTATCTGCACCGAAAACAGTACCTGAGATATAATTATCTTGGGTAGGTTTAGCAATTGTAAGGTTCAGATCAACAATATTTCCAGATGCAAGATTTGCATTTACAATCAATGAGTCCAGGTAACCTTTCTCCCTCAATTCCTGGGATAGAATTGCTCCTACTTCATACTTACCACCTGGAAGAACAGGAATGGTAAAGGTACCATTCTCATCAGACTCCACTTCATTCCAATATTCTTTATTAGATAATGTGCCTTCTCGATATGCCCAAACAAATAATGAAGAATCAGTAACTGCTGTACTGTTGGATTCAAATCTTACTGTACCTGAAATTGAAGCTGAGGCTGTAGTAAGGATGAAATTTTGTACCGTGGTTGATGAACTTGCAACCGTTACTA
>JAOFOL010000007.1 GCA_028042835.1 Opitutales bacterium
TTAAAAGCACCGGGGAATCCATTGCTTCCGCGAAAATCCCATTTTTCATCCAAGGCAAAGAGAGTAATTTATATCCACCTGACCGGTTCTCCTCCCCATTTGGATTTATGGGACTATAAACCGGAACTTGTTAAACGTACCGATCAGGAGTGCCCAGACGAATTTATTAAGGGTAAAAAATTCGCATTCACTTCAGGTACTCCAAAATTAATGGGCACGCCCCGTAAATTTTCTCAGTATGGAAAGTCTGGTATGTGGATGTCAGATGCAATTCCTCATTTGCATCAGCATGCCGATGATCTATGTGTGATTAAGTCCATGCACACCGATCAATTTAATCATGCTCCGGCAGAATTATTTGTGCATACTGGTTTCCCTCAACCAGGGCGTCCTTCTTTTGGTGCTTGGACGACTTACGGATTAGGTTCGGAGAATCAGGATCTTCCAGGGTATGTTGTTTTGATATCCAGTGGAACTCAGCCAAATGGTGGAAAGAATTCATTTAGTGCTGGGTTTATTCCTTCTGTCTATCAAGGCGTTCAGTGTCGTTCAAAAGGTGATCCTGTTCTATATGTTTCTAATCCTCCGGGTATGGATCGCAGTCTCAGGCGAGCAAGTTTGGACGCCTTACGGGATTTGAATCAAAAAGCGGCGGAAGATTTTGCTCACCCTGAAACCCTCACGCGCATCGCCCAGTACGAATTAGCTTATCGGATGCAGGCTTCCGTTCCCGATGTGATGGATATTTCCAATGAGTCTCAAAAGACCTTGGACGCCTATGGAGCTGAAGTGGGTGGTGCAAGTCTAGGGAATAATTGCTTACTCGCTCGTAGGCTTGCTGAAAAAGGAGTGCGGTTTGTGCAGTTGTTTGACTGGGGTTGGGACTATCATGGGACCAATCCAAAGGAGGATATTCGGGATGGCTTGACCCGGAAATGTGCCACAATGGATAAGCCGATATCCGCACTTATTAAGGACTTAAAGGAACGTGGGTTGTTTGATGAGACATTAATTATTATAGGGGGTGAGTTTGGTCGCACTCCATTTCGTGAAGGCCGCACTTCAAAAGGCAAAGTATTGGGTCGCGATCACTTTCCAGATTGTTACACCATGATTATGGCTGGCGGAGGAGTCAAAGGCGGTCATGTTCATGGCGAATCGGATGATCTTGGCTTCAGTATCACAAAAGATCCGGTTCATGTTCACGACCTACAGGCGACATGGATGCATCTACTTGGTTTTGATCATGAACAGCTTACTTACCGCTTTCAAGGCCGAGATTATCGCCTGACCGATGTACACGGTCATGTGGTGAAGGGTTTAATTGCTTAAAGTGTTTTTCTCTTGCCCTATATTATTATGGGCGCGTAAGTGGAAGGATGTATTCTCGTAGATCCTTCCTCAAAACTACTGGAGCTTTTGGGCTTTCAGCTGGTTGTTTCCTCCCCATTTTGTCTGCCAAAGAAGTCCCCAATTTGCCTGGAGGCGATGATTATAAGGCCTTGGTTTGTGTTTATCTTCATGGGGGGAACGATAGTCTTAATATGCTGCCACCCGCTGATGCAGCGAATTACCAGGAGTACTTTGACATTCGTGGTGGAGGCGATAATCCAGAGGAGGGTATTGCAGTGGCCAATACAGTTTTTGATCTACCCGATTTGACTAATAAGAAATTAACCTCTTCAACTAACCCTTATGCGGCGGAAGATAATGAGAGTGCAGGGCTTAAGGGAGTGTATGAAACCGGGTTGGGTTTGAACGTAAATGGAGTGATGCCCGAGATAGCACACCTTATTCATAACCAAAAGATAAAGATTATTTCCAATGTGGGAAATTTGGTGGAACCTCTTACCAAAGAAGACATTGCTTCGGTTCATAAAGAAAAACCTTCGTATCTGTTTTCGCATTCAAATCAAAGGATGCAGGTGGATATCGGTCGGGCAGACTTGGATAGTGGATTTGGGTGGGCGGGGAGAATTGCAGACCTGTGGTTTGGTACTGAAAAGTATGATGCATTTCCTTTTGGGATGAATTTTAGTCTTCGGGCCAATGGGGCAAGAATGTTAGAGGGAGCCAAAACTCGTCCTTATGTTGTACAACCTAATCCAGTTGCATTCAATAAAATGAAATTAATGCCTACAGGTGGTACTCCTTGGGTGCAGTGGGACGAGAATTTAAATAGACGGTCGATGTACCATTACTTAAATGGTGCAAGTCTGATCAATCCAGATGATTATTCTTACGCAGAGTACAATAATTGGAAAGGTTATGTCCCTTCTCCGCTTGATTTAAGAAATCGCATTCCAGAAGCTTCTCCGAATTATCTTAAGAGGGTTTACCAAAAAATGGGAATGAATGCTTTGCGCACCAATGATGCAGTGATTGCTGCTTTAGGGGAAGATCTCAATTTTACCACTCCGGATTCCTATGGTCAGAATTTATTTACCGTCCCGGAAGAGGAGGTGTTGGGTTTGACTTATAATAATTTTGGAAGCTTAATTCAAAATCTGGAGACCATCACAAAGATGATGAAAGTGGGAGTGTCCAAAGGTTACAGAAGGCAAATCTTTCTTGTCCAACACGGCGGTTTTGACACCCACGGCAGCCAGCTAGAGGTTCATCCTCGAATTCTGCGGGAATTAAGTTTGGGTATGGAGCACTTTAATTCTGCCTTGGAGGAGCTTGGCCTTTCCGAAAAGGTTGTCACTTACTCCACTTCTGATTTTGGAAGGACTGTAAGTAGCAATGGGGATGGCACGGACCACGGATGGGGTGGGAACCAAATGATCATGGGAGGAGGTATAGATAAGTCTGAAATTATTGGCAAACTACCCAGCCTAGCTATCGGAGGAGCTGATGATTACAGTGAACAGGGAAGAATAATTCCTTCGATTGCTAATATTCAGATTCAGGCTGAATTAGCTCATTGGTTGGGTGTCGAATCTGACTATTTAACGGAGCTGTTTCCACATCTTCCGAATTTTCAAAATGATCCGAGTGATGCAACTTCAAGTTTTGTCAATTTGGGATTTTCATCTTGAGAGGAGTACTTCCAATGAAGAGTTCGAAATTAAGTTTCATGTCCCTTTACTTTTCCGCCGTTGTATTTCCGCTTTGTATTCTTAATGCAAATTCCAAAGAAAATTTCAGCGAGCAAGATCGTAATCAATTGCTGAAGATGTCTACCTTTGGGCCCACAGCTCAAATGGTTTTGGATTTAAATAATTCTAATGTAATCAATGAAATTGCAGACGAAATTGAATGGCTTGATTACCAACTTAAGCACCCTTCTGCTTATGAAGACCCTGATGACGATTGGCTGTCGCATTTTCAACGCGTCGAGCAGATTGCCACCACCCTTGAGCCAACGGTAGATTTTTATCAGGACTATCCTAATGAGGATCTTAAGTCACGAGCGGACGGTTATCGTATTTTTAACCGCTTTGCTCCGGGGACATCGTCCTATAATTTGGACGCCTTTCAAATGTCAGCGTGGTGGGATAATGCATTGGGGAATTCAGATCTGAATAGTAAGGTTGGCTCCGATCAATTGCGCCAGCGAATGGCTTATGCTCTGAGTCAACTGCTAGTCGTTTCATCAACAATCTTTCCTCTTAACGGTAGAGCTGAAGGCCTGGCTTACTACTACGATATTCTGGCTGAAAATGCATTTGGTAATTATGAGACTTTATTGCGGTATGTTCTCAGGAGCCCTGCTATGGGGGTTTTTCTTTCAAGTGTTATGAATCAAAAAGCCAGCCTTGATAAAAATACGCGTCCTGATGAGAACTTAGCCAGGGAATTCATGCAATTGTTTACAATTGGTCCTTATGAACTTGAGATAGATGGGTCGAGAAAAAGAGACTCTGATGGAAAATCAATCCCGACCTATACGCAGAATGACATTGTTGAGATGGCAAAAGTTCTCACCGGTTGGAATTTGTTTCTTTTTCCGAATTGGGGGCGGCTTGGCAAAGGATATGGAAGCTATCAGCATTTGATGCAATTTCATCCCGAAAAACATGAGGATGAATTAGACGAGTTTTATTCAAAGGAACAGGATCCTGGAATAATTACTTTATTCAAAGGTAAATCTTGGGAAACTAAATTGGATTTAAATGCTTCAGATGAAATGCTAGATGGGAGTGGGAGTGCAACTAAATCGGGCTTGGATGCAGCAATCCGGGTTTTATTTAATCATCCGAATGTCGGGCCCTTTGTTTCCCGTCATTTAATTAAACATTTTGTTACCTCCAACCCTACTCCCGGATATATTGAAAGAGTCGCCACTGTTTTCAATGACGACGGAAGTGGAATAAGGGGCAATTTGAAGGCTGTACTAAGAGTAATGCTTCTTGATAAGGAAGCATATAACCAGTCGATAGAAGTGGGCGGGCGTGTAAAAGAACCCCTGCTTGTTCTTACTCAGTTTCTGCGGGCAATGGAGGCAAGACCTTGGCCTAAGACAGAATCGAAAATGTTACTGCACGAAAGTAACCCTAAGTATTTACAGAAAATGTATTCCTTCCGATCTCCCCAAGATAAGATTAACCAAGCGGCACTGCGTGCTTTTGATGTTTTCAATTTTTACGATCGAGATTTCATTCCGCCAGATGAAAATGTGATGATGAATGGGCTTACTTCCCAGGAAAGTGAAATTATCAATGACAATTTTTTTCCAAATTTTCAAAATCAATTAGATTTGATTATCAGTAATTACAAGAATTATAGGCTCAAGTGTTCCGATCCAAGCAACTTAACCGGTCTGGATGATGCACCGGAAATGAAGTACCATTCGCCAAATTTTACAATTAATTTAGAAAAACCATTGTCAGTGCTGATAAAAGGCCTGGGGAAAGAAAGTGGCTTCCTGAATGATGTGAATGGGAGTGATTTTGATAATGATGAATTATTTACAGAGGCAGTAAACGATTTGTTTGACTGGTATGAGTCCAACCTGTTATTTGCTCCACTAAATCCAAATCTTCGCTCTGCTTTTATTGAATTATGTGTTCATGGTTTCGATCACAGACAAGTGCTGAGAGAAGAGGACAAGGGACAAGAGATTGCTCTGAGGATCGTACATAATTCCTTACTGCTGTTGGTGACCTCTCCTGAATTCATGGTGGATGCCGGAACGGTGCCAGATACAACACCGCCTGAGATCGAGTTGATTGGAGCCTCAGCTCTAAGCTTTAAAAAAGGTGACACTTATGTAGAGTCTGGTTTTAAAGCGTCAGATAATGTTTTTGGTGATATGCAGTCGAAGGTGACCATTACTGGGGATGTGAATACATCAAAAGCGGGTACCTACGAGATAACTTATTCAGTGGTGGATATAGCCGGCAATATTTCCGAAGCAGTTAAAAGAACTATTGTTGTGGCCCAGGAAGTTACGGAAAATCCCAGTCTTTATTGGTGGACAGGAGCCGAAAGTATTGGGAACGGATTTTACCAGAATTGGCTAGGTCAATTTATGCCATTTCAATCGGGATGGATTTATCATTTAGATTTTGGATGGGTCTATGTTGTTGAAAGTAATGTACAGGGACTATGGATGTGGATACAGGATGAAGGTTGGCTATGGAGTAGTTCTGCCACTTGGCCATTTATCTGGTCAAATCAAGGACCCAAGTGGCTTTACTTCTTAAGTACCGAACAAAATAATTTTTTCTTTGATTATTCGTCTAGTTCTTTTCGTACAATAGTTAGATAACTTGCTCGAAAGTAAATATAGTAATTGTTCAGAAGCTCGATCTTGATATTGTAGCTTTATGCGAAGTTACGAGTCTCCCCTTATAATAGCTGTACTATTTTTGCATTTCTTCTATTGCCCTGTATTAGCAAATACGGTCATTCATGATTTAAAAGTGCATGATCCTGAATTGGATGTTACCCTTTGGGCAGAATCTCCGCTCTTGTATAATCCAACAAACATGGATGTGGATGCTGCGGGTCGGATTTGGGTTACGGAGGGAGTAAATTATCGTAGGAGTAGTACCCGAAAAGAGGGCGACCGTGTGGTCGTTTTGGAGGATACCAATTTGGATGGAATAGCGGATAAATCTACTGTTTTTATTCAAGACCCCGAACTAGTCGCACCCATGGGAATCGGGGTGATCGATAATGTGATCTATGTATCCCAGACCCCACACATTATTAAATACATCGATGTGAACCGAAACTTAGTTTTTGACAAAGGGGACAAAAAAGAAATCTTTCTTACCGGCTTTACTGGTAGTAATCATGATCATTCCACTCACTCAGTAATTGGTGGGCCGGATGGTAAATTATATTTTAACCAAGGAAATTGCGGGGCTAAAATAACCGATAGGGACGGTCGAACTTTTTATATTGGTAGTTTTTATTACAATAAGGGTGGACCACAAGTTGGATGGAATCTGAACCCAACGACTTTTGCGGGAAAAAGAAGTGATGACGGGCATGTTTGGGTTTCCGGTTTTACGGGTCGGATCAATCCTGATGGTACCGGCATGGAGATTGTTGGTCATGGGTACCGAAATAGCTACGAGCAAATTTTCACTTCGTTTGGGGACATGTTCCAAAATGATAATGATGATCCACCAGCCTGTCGGACAAGTTTTGTTCCAGAGGGTGCTTTTTTTGGCTTTTGCTCGGAAGATGGAAAATTTGGATGGTCAGCGGATCGTATTGCTGGCCAAACCACCGCCGAAGCGGAGTGGCGAACCCATTTGCCGGGAAGTTTTCCACCAGGCGATGTTTATGGAAGTGGTTCTCCGACGGGAATCACTTACTATGAGAACGGTTCCTTGCCTAAAAGATATGAAGGTTCTCTCTTCTCCTGCGAACCCGCTAAACGGCAGATTTTTCGTTATGTTCCAAAACCTGATGGGGCAGGGTACAAATTGGAACGGGAAGTTTTTATAAGTCGGCAGGGAAAGGATCGATTATGTAGTGCTTTTTCAGATATTTTAGTAGGGACTGATGGGTTACTTTATATCGCAGATTGGTATGATCCTGTCGTTGGTGGACACGGGGCGGCCGACCGCAAACATATAGGTAAGATTTATCGGATCGCACCCAAGGGATTTAAATCCAGTAAGCAGGTTCCAAAAACGGCAGAAGAGATGCTGGTGAGTCCGGCGCATAATGTCCGGTTTCATGGATTTCAAAAACTAAAGTCGCAAGGGCAGTCTGCTTTTTCCCAAATAAAAAAATTACTGAACAGCAAATCCCCGTGGTTGGCTAGCCGAGCCATCTGGGTTTTACCTCATCTAGGCAAGGAAGGACATGCTGAATTGGAGAAAGTAGTATCGACGATGGGTGCCAGTGACTTTCGGTATCGTACGGCGGCATTGCGGAGTGCCTTGCGATATGATCGGGAAAACTTGGGCATTCATTTAATACAAAAGCTCAGAAGGGACGAGTCATCTCATGTCCGTCGTGTTTCCCTGACCCATCTTCGGGATTTCGCCTATGAAAGAAAAAAAGATGTTTTGCTTGATCTCATTACCGTTGGTTCGCTGGAGGATCGCACTTATTTGGAATCCGTTGGTTTGGCTGCGGATGGCTCGGAAGATGAACTATGGTCCGATTATTGTAAACTTCGGGAAATCTCAAGTCCTAAAGACTGGGATAGACAGGCTCACCTCCTCGCTTGGCGGTTACATGGGGATACTATGATCGAAGACTTGGTTGAACGAATGCTAATGGATGATTTGTCTGATAAACACCGAATGGAGTTGGTTGGTTCCTTGGCCATGAATCGTTCGAAGCATGCATTCGAGGGAATGAAAAAAGTTTTTATGGAATCCAAAAACGAAGGAGTTAAAGACCTGGCTAAACAGTTTCTTGTAAAAGGAATGGTACACCGTTGGAAAGAGCATCCAGTGCGGGATTTTTTGGTGGCTCAGAAGATTATTGATGCTAAGCCCCAGCCTCTCGTTCAAGTACCAGGAGTGAAAAAAGATGAGGGTGTGCTCAAGGTATCGAATGTGCTTAATTTAAAGGGAGATATAAAACGCGGAAAGATATCCGCGGCCCGTTGCTACAGTTGTCATCAGTTTGATCAGGTTGGGGTGGAGTTTGGTCCGAATCTGAAAGGGTGGGGGCAAGGTCGGTCGATCGAGGAGATTGCCCGGGCAATCATTCATCCGTCTGCTGGAATCGCGCATGGCTACGAAAGCCAAGAAGTCACACTTGAACCCAACTGGAAAGAACGCAAAAACTTTTGGAGAATCAATGGTATCATAACTTCCGAGAGTGATCCTTTAACCATTCGTAGTGCTGGTGGTTTAGTCCAAAAGATTCCGAGTCATGAAATTCATTACATTCAACCGGTACGAAACTCTCTTATGTTATCTGCCCATCAATTAGGCATGTCCGTGCAGGATGTTGCAGATATAGTGGCTTATCTCAAAACTTACTAACTATTCAAACTTATGAAAATTAAAGAAATATTATTTTGCCTCGGTGCAGTCTTTTTGCACTCCCTTTTACCTGTTCTTGCCCATGATTCACACAAGGGTCTTCAACATTGGGAAATACCCAGTATGGATCCGGATCGTATAATACTTACTTTTCATGGCGATCCTGCAACCTGTCGTGCCGTAACCTGGCGAACGGATAAGAGCATCACTAAGGCGGTTGCTGAGATTGCGATAGCCGGGGTAAATTCCAAGTTTACCAGTGATGCAGAGGAGGTCGTTGCTACAACGGAACCCTTCGATCTCGGTCAATATAAAAGCAACTCTTCATTGATCGTTCATTATCATAGTGTTCGTTTTCAAGGATTAAAGCCAAACACCCTCTATGCTTACCGGGTGGGCGATGGATCCAAAAATTGGTCCGAATGGATTCAATTCCGTACGGCGAAGTCAACTTACTCACCCATACAATTTGTATATTTCGGCGATGCTCAAAACGATATCTTGGATCATTGGTCAAGAGTGATTCGCATGGCATACCAAACGGCTCCCCATGCTTCATTCGCGATTCATGCAGGTGATCTTGTAAATAATGCTCATCGTGACCATGAGTGGGCTCAATGGTTTAAGGCTGGTGGATTTATTCATAGTCAATGGACGGCCATTCCTGCCGTAGGGAATCACGAGTTTTCACCTGTTGCAAGACTACCGATAGGAAAGAAGAAAGTTTCCATTCAATGGCGTCCTCAATTCACTCTACCTGTGGAAAAAAGTTTAGATCCATCCTTGCATGAAACGGTTTACACCGTGGATTACCAGGATCTTCGAGTTGTTGTGCTTAATTCAAACGATCATTTGGAACAACAGACAAAATACCTCGAAGAAAAACTAAAAAACTGCACGGCTAAGTGGAAGATTGTAACTTGCCATCATTCCGTATTTTCTCCGGCCAAGGGTCGTAATTTTCAGTTTGCACGGGACCATTGGAAGCCACTGCTGGATAAGTATAATGTGGATCTTGTGCTTAATGGGCATGATCATACCTATGCCCGGGGACATGTTCCTGTCCGCACAAGTGATAAGGAAGGAACCAGTGAACTTGGAACAGTTTATGTTACTTCCGTCTCGGGTCCCAAGCAATACGGGCTCGATCGTAAACAAATTCAAACCTATAAAGCTGATGGTTATCGGTCCGATAAAACAGCGGAGCAAACGCAGTTTTTTCAGGTAATCACAATTAAGGATAATACTTTAAGTTATGTTGCTTATACAGCCTTGGGAGATGAATATGACCGGGCAATAATAACCAAGGAATTTTCGACAGGTAAGAAATTCCTGAAAGATTAATTCAAGAAGCCAAGACCTCTTTCATTTCGCCATTACTGTCCGCAAAAGAATCCGCTTTTGAGCCAAGCTTTTTTTGGATGGTGACAAATAAATTGGAAAGCGGAGTATTGTTATCAAATTGGAGATACTGTCCGTGCTCGTATCCCATATTCTTTCCCCCGGCGAGGACAAGCGGATAGTTGGTGTTGTTATGGGTTTTACTGTTACTGCTTCCATAGAGAAGACAGGTATTATCGAGCACTGATCCATTGTCTTCCGGCATTTCAGAAAGACGATTAAGCAGGTAGGTAAAGCATCTAGTCTGATAGAGATCCCACTTGCCCTTGTTTTCAGCACCCACTCCTTTCCCTGCTCCATGGGCAAGACCGTGGGCATCCTTCGGGAAACCAAGAAGAGATGGGAACTTATTGGCGATGGAAATAGCGCCATGCATGCTTGCTAATTGGTAAGTAATAAAACGGGTGGAGTCAGTCTGAAAGGCAAGAGCAATCAGATCCAACATAGTGTAAATTAATTTTTCCGGTGTCTCATTGTCGGCATCCAGGCTTAGTCCTTCGGCATTTACTTTTGGTCTGGGGACATCGAGCCATTGTGCAGAACGTTCCACATCCTGTTCGATTTCGCGAACGGAAGTTAGATACTGATCGAGTTTGTCCTGGTCTGTCTTGGCTAACTTGCGGTGCATGGATTTTGCCTCGTCAAGTAGAAGATCAAGATGGCTCCCGGTTTGGGTGAGACCCTTTCTCTGAGCATCAATGGATTCACCACTTAGACCAAAAAGCCTTTCGAAAACGATCGCTGGACGATTGAAGGAAGGAATAGGTTGGCCGGTGTTGGAAAAGGACAGAGTATTGGCTCGGGTGGGCATGCCGGTTCCACCATCAGAGGATAGAGCCAAGCTGGAAAACCGTGTTTGTGATCCGAGACGATGGGTGTGTGCCATGAACTGATCCAGCGAGATGGAATTTTTCAATCCGTTTGCCTTTAGGCTCATTTCCTCTCCTGTGAGAAATGTGTCGCCGCTGTCATGCCCGCCGATCCTTTTGACTTTTGGGTGGCAAAGACCGCCGAGTACAGTCACTTGATTACGAAATTTATTGAGTGGTTCCAGTGACTTATTGAAAGTGAAGTTCTTGCCCTCGCCTTTGGGGAACCAATTCCAATGACTAAATTCACTGTCTTGATTGGGCAGACTGACTCCATACGGAAAATAAATGGAGCAAAATCTTTTGGGCGGTTGGGAGGAAGATGAACCGGCCAATGATTCCATCCAGGGTAAAGCCATACAAATTCCAGATGCCTTGAGCATGGTCCTTCTATTCATCAATGATTTATCCAAAACTTTCATGATTTTATGATGTTTTATTCGTGAATTTAATGCCAACGGAAAGTTTCGCTTAGAACAATATTTTTAAGAAGACCCGATAGACGAAATCTGTTTTTAACGAATTCATTTTTCAACTCATTTACCAAAATTTCATCTTCCAGGGTTAAAGATCTTCCTAATGCGTAAATAAGAACTTTTGAACAGATGGCATGTGCAAACTGATCTTTCCGATGCAAAAGAATAAAATTTTGTAATTCTTCAACTCCATCCACGGGATGATTCCCAGGTAAGATGGTGTCTGAGGTGATTGGCTTTTTGTGAACAGTTGTTTTTCCTCTCTTGAGTCCGACAGCACTGTATTCTTCCAATGCTATCCCCCATGGGTCCAGTGTTCTGTGGCAATCATTACAGGATTCTTTCTTTCGATGGAACTCAAGTTGTTCGCGAAGGCTGAGTTTTTCAAAATCCTTCACGCTTTCTTCGATTCCGGGGACATCCGGTGGTGGTGGTTTGGGTGGGTCGTGGAGGAGCCGGTCGCGAACCCAGACTGCCCGGCGTATTGGATGAGATTCTGCACCGTCCGATCCAGACAAATGAATAGAGGCGTGGCCAAGAATACCTCCCACACGGTTTGTTCCTTGGAGGGAAGTTCTTTCGAATCGTTGAGATTTGGGGCCCTCTAAACCATAGTGTTTCGCTAACCGTGCGTTAAGCATAGTGAAGTCAGCATCGATTATTTTTGTTATTGATTCATCTTTTCTGAAAATTTCCTTAAAAAATTCAAGACTCTCAGCCTGCATGTAAGGTTTCAGTCTATTATCAAAATTTTTGTGATATCTCGGGTTAACCGCGACCCGGTCAACTCCGCCCAGATCAAGCCATTGTTTGCTAAATTCTTCGGCAAACCTATTGACCTTCCGATCGTTCATCATCCTTTGGACTTGTGCGGCAAGAACTTTTGGGTCGTGGAGTTTATCTTCGTCGGCCAGTGCCCGAAGTTCAACATCAGGCATAGAAGACCAAATGAAATAGGACAGGCGTGCTGCCAGTTCATGAGTAGAAAGTTTTGAGGGCTTGCTTTCGTTTGGTTTTAGTTCACTCAGGTAGATGAAATTAGTGGATGCGAGACTGGTGGCGAGGGTCTCTCTGAGAGCATAAATAGACGAGTTCTCATCTCTGCTGATTTTTTTGAAATGCTGAAACCACTTATCACTTGTTTCGGAATCGACCGGTTTTCTCCAAGCTTTTGTTAAGAACCGGGATATGACGGACTTGGCAGTTCGCTCATTATTCAAATCTTCTTCAGGAAGGATAATTTGCTGATGAATTTTTGAAGGCCAGGATGAATAGTCGTTGGCGACAAACTCAACTGATTCAATAATGATTTTAGAAAAGTTTGGATCTTCCGGATAGTAGTTTGTTTTTTTCTTTTTTATCTTCCCTTTCTTATCTTTAGTCTCAGTTATTTTTTCCAATTGTTTGGGAAGAGGATTTCCGTCATCAAGTGAGTTTCTAAAAGTAAGAACTCCATTGATTTTATCATCAGGAACATTGGCCAGAGTCATTGGAAATAGTTTAGCGTACGAGGAAATTTCGTAAGTTTTCGTTTCATTAGAATCTATTTCTACTTCTGGTAGAGATCCCTGAATGTTCAATGTCAGACCTGATACAAAAAAGCCGTAGGAACCTTCGAGGATAGGAGATGGGTAACCAGGATTTTTTTCGCTGCGTGCCTTAATTCTAATGGTGAACCTTCCTGATTTAGGAGGTTGTTGAAAATTTCCGTGCCAGTAATTTACCCTTCCTAAGCGATGGTCTGATTTCCCCACATATAATTTGCTGCTAGGGCCGCGGATATTTCCCTTGTTCCATTTTACTTCGGAAACTTTGACTGTTGGTTCCTCCTCCTCATTTAAAATTAATTGGAAGGCGTTGCGGGCAGTCTTCAAGTAGTGCTCGATTTGCAGGGAAGACATTCCCAATACTTTTCCGTTGTTTAGAAACCCGTCTGGTGAAAGAGGGTCTCTTGCTAAGCCATCGACATAATCCATTTTAAATCCCAGCAGATCTTCCATAGTATACTGATATTCAGTCCGGTTTAGCCTTCTGATAACCGCTTCGCTTTGTTCGCCCTTAATGTCCCGCAAGGCTTTCTCTAGGTTTGAGTCAATCCATTCAGTGATCAATTTTCGTTCTTCCTCGGAAAGAGGATTTTCCTCCTCGGGAGGCATTTCCCCCAGTTTGATCTGATCCGATGCATCATGCCAAGTCTCGGCAGCAGCTCGGTCCTTTAGAAAGTCGATCGAAAGAGTGTCGAAACGCAAATCCCCTTTTTGCTTCTCGGGTCCATGACATTGGATACAATGTTTTTCGAGTATCGGAAGTACTTGGGCTTGATAACTTACTGAGCTAATTTCTTTTCCCTGAATGGAATGCAGAAAAAATAATGCAAGGAGAAATATCCGATAATATTTAAACATCGATTGCATTCCTTACTATCTGAAATTGAAAGTCTTCAATAAAGTATAAAGAAGAAAAAATAAGATTTTTATAAGTGAGGTTGATATAAAAAATATTAAAATAAAGGTATTAAAGTAGTGATATTTTCTATTAGCCTTATATTATTAAAAGTAATGAAGTTTAATCGAAGAGATACCATCAGGCAGTTAGCTCTGGGTGCGGGTGCCGCTTTTTCTGGGGCATTATTCCCCCATTCTGCTTTTGCCTCCGTTTCCGGTTCCGCTCCCAAGCGGGTAATTTTCTTTCTTCAGAACCAAGGATTTGAGCCGGGTACCTGCATTCCGGATGGGATGAAAAACAGTGGATCCCTGTCCAAGGCCAAGTTGCCTGAGCCGATCGAGGCTCTCGAACCTTTTAAGGAGCGGTTGCATATTATCAACGGTTTGCATGGTAAGCATACCAGCCCGGCGCATAGTCCTTTTTTCGGAGCTTTAGGTGGGTATCGTGGAAGTGATGGTGTGCCTCCAGGCGGACCGACAGTCGATTATGAATTGAGTAAAGTGCTACCTCAGACTTTATTGCCCCATCTTTGCATCGGGATGGATTCCATTGAGAATATGCGGGCCAAGCCTACCGTGGCGAATCTTTCTGCCAGTGGAGCTGGTCAACCAATCTTTATGCATTCCAATCCCAATCATTTATACCAACTTTTATATGGCGGTATTTCAGAGGGAGATATTCGTAATCAGCATGAAGCAAGATCCTCCATGCTGGAAAGAATTGAAAGTATGGCATCCACGGAAGGTCAACAACTTCCTTTACAAGAGAAACAAAGGTACGATCAGTATGTTCGTGGATTCGAGGATATGAATGGTTTGCGTGATCGGTTGGCTCAAGTTTCAGGGCATTTGAAGAAATTTGCTCCCAAAGTTGATGAAAGATACACCAATCCGGAATTTGAAACCGATTGGCACGACACACTCTTAGACCTTGGTATTTCTGCACTTAAGTCGGGTACTACGAACACATTGACCATCGGTTCCGGCCGAGGGGAAATCTTTGGCGCCTGGAAAGGGTTAGGAATCGAGCAACAGGGGCATAACCTTGGGCATATGAAGCAAAAGGATAATCCGATATGGATCAAGATTCGCCAGTACAACTCCCGGATGCTGGTTAAGCTAATGGAGCAGTTAGAAAGTGTTCCTGAAGGCAGTGGCTCCATGATGGATAACACTTTGATTGTCTACACTAGCAATAATGCCGATAAACAGCACACCAATGGTGCGAACTGGCCGGTCATGTTGCTGGGGAATTGTGGCGGTGCTTTCAAATCGGGTTGCTTCACTCAACTGGATGGGACGCGACCCATCAATGCCCTCTATAATTCAATTATGCGGGTATCCGGTGTGGAGGGTGATCGGTTCAACATGACCGAGGCGATGGCCAAAAAGTACGATTCCAGTACCGGTCCAATTACGCAAATTCTGTCTTAACTGTGTTCGGCAGAAGCACTTTATTGGCATTTGCCATACTGGTTATCCCTAGCCTGCGGGGAAAACCTTTCGTACCCGGTGAAATCATTCGTGGTGACTTTAAGCAAATTGGCGAATTGTTTTTGGAAAACCATTGTTTTGATTGCCATGATGATGAAACGAAGGAGGCCGATCTAAACCTTTTGGATCTTGGACCGGTGGACGAAATTAATGCCGCGGTTTGGAAATCGGTTTGGGCACAGGTCGCCATGGGCGAAATGCCCCCCCCCGAACAAATCTCAGCCCAAGATCACGGAACGTCTCAAATTCTCGGATTGGGTAGTTCAGGAGTTAAGAGAGGAAATGAAGGAGAAGGGTGGCTTCAAGGCGAACCTCGATCCCAAAAAGGCAAACTATCTCGAACATGATCTGCTCTTTGGCGAACTACCCAATGACATTAAGCTTAAACCTACCTCTTCTTCCTCTCGAATTTGGCGGATCACTCCACAGGAGCACATAACACGACTCAATGAACTGATTAACATGGAGCCCGCATTTAATCCTTCCAAACCTGGAGTGCGAACACGGGGTGATTTCGTACCCACCAACCATGGCGGAGAACTTAAGCTTTATTTCGGGACGGACCGTATTATCAGATGGGAGGGTGGAACGGTTGCCTACCAAACTGCGGTGAAGAGTGTGCCTGTGGTACTGTCATCGAACCGGAAGCATGGATTTGAAAATTATGCTGACTTTTATTCAGTTAACAGTTCCGAAGCCACTCAGATCCTGAATAAGGCGGAGGACATCCTGAAATACATGGCTTACGGTCCAATGAGCTTGGTTGAATTTCCCGAGCAAATAACCGACAATCCTAAAACCTACGATGCGGTAAAACCGAAGGAAGACCTACGTGGCTTACCCTCTGCAATTGTTTATAATACTAAAGTCGTTCGTCCGATTACTCCTGTCTATGATTTAATGAGACAGGAAAAATTTACGGAGGATTCGATTCGAAAAACTATTACCTTTCTTTTTGAAGTACTGACTTTCCGTCCGCCGTCGGAAAAAGAAGTTTCGGAATATCTGCAAATTGTTAACGAATCCATTAAAAAAATTGGGCGTGAACAGGGTGCATTTATGGGACTTTCTTCAATCTTTCTGGATCGTGATGCTCTTTTTCGCCCTGAACTCGCAAAAGAGGGAAAAGCGGACAAACACGGACGAGTCATGTTGCAGGATTGGGAACTTGGATTGGCGGTAAATCATGCTCTTAGTTACATCAGACCTGATGAGAAATTGAGGGACGCAATTGTCCAAGGAAGAATGAGAACCCGCTCCGATGTGCGCCGTGAAGTTTCACGAATGTTGGATGACGACTCCATCCGCAAGCCCCGGGTTCTTCGTTTCTTCCGGGACTTCTTTGATTATGATCTGAGCGGGTATATTTGTAAGGATCAAAAAGCTCTTGCCAGCACTGGAACTTCCGCCAGAGACAACGCTTACTTTCGTGCCATGTTTGATGCCACTGCCAGCACGGATCGTTTAATTGAATTGATTTTAGCTGATGACAAAGAGGTACTGAAAGAATTATTGACGACTCAAAAAGTGGTTCATACAGGAAATGATCGATCGCTGTTCGGAAGAAGGTATACCAAGAAAGAGCAGAAAAATGCTCAAGAGGAAAAGAAAAGGGCTGAAGAATTAGCCACATTGGAAATTGCCGAAGAACGAAAGATCCTAACGAAAGAAGTCAATAAGCTGGAGGGTCAGGCCAAGGCCAATGAGAGCGATAAAGCACTTAAGAAAACGTTGGCCAGTAAGCAAAAAGAGCTTAAAGCCTTAATCAAAAAGATGACAGGCATGAAAAGAAAGGCCGGGGCAAGTGTGAATACGAATATCGAAGAAGCGAATTTTTCCGGCAAGCAAATCTTTGCCCGAGTGAGCCGGCGCTCCTTTGGCAATGGATCGATGAAGCCGGAAAGAAACTTGTCGACGGTACCCGAAGGTCAGAGATTGGGAATACTAACTCATCCAAGCTGGCTGGTCTCGCATTCTGATGCCATGGACAACCACGCGATTCATCGAGGAATATGGGTCAGGGAGAGATTGCTTGGCGGTGGTATTCCCGATGTACCGATCACAGTGGATGCTCAGCTTCCTGACGAACCTGGAACTACTTTACGGGAACGCATGCGGGTAACCCGGGAAAAGTATTGCTGGAGTTGTCACGAGAAAATGGACCCTCTTGGACTCCCTTTTGAGATGTACAACCATGCGGGAATCTATCGCACCACCGAGTTTGAAAAACCGGTTGATGCAAAAGGGGAAATTATCGACTCCGGCGACCCTTCTTTGGACGGACCAGTTGCCAGCGCTCTCGAGATGATCGATAAACTGGCCAACAGTGAACGTGTCGAGCAGGTGTTTGTGCGTCATGCCTTCCGTTTCTGGATGGGGCGCAATGAGACCCTTCATGATCGCCCGGTTTTACAGGCGGCCCATAAGGCTTACCGGGAAAGTGGCGGAAGCATGAAAGCCCTGATTCTTTCCTTGGTCACTTCGGATGCGTTTTTATTTCGCAAACAAAATATCCTAAATTAAATTTTTCTTATTTTGGTTAGTGCATGAATTTTAGAATTTCTCTCTTTTTCTTGATAGGGTGTATAGCTCAACAAGATAATATTTCTGCTTACACAACAATCAAGGAAGAGAGTTCCTACGCCGACCCTCCGACTGGCGACTGGGTGACCAATGGTGTTATCACTCCCTTGGATCAAAAGATGGTTAACTTTTATGTTCGTAATGCAGATGGAGCGATCGAGGTTTTGCTCGAGGATAATGTCCAAATCGGTTTGCAATCCCGTGTGCGAAGAGGCGGATTCGAAGCACGAAGGATTGAGTTTAAAATGGGAGATAAACAATTTTCCTATGACTTGCCTCAGAATTTATATGTTAAACGAACCTTCAAGGATGCAGAAGCGATCAGGAAGTGGGAAGAGCGGGGAAGGCGTCCAATCATGGACGGAAAACTTTATATAGCTCCAATCCCCGACCAATTACCAACCCCTGCGAAGCCGTGGATAGCAGGAAGATTTATTCGTGAAAACAGTCGTTTTATGGATGTGCAGATTGGTGATGCAATCTACCAAATCGGCACCCAGGGTCATGATGGACAGCACCGGATTATGGGACTTCTGAGTCAGAAAGATATCAAACCCTTTGTTCAGCAGGCTTTCGTTCACGGAAAGATGGAAGGAAATGTTTTTCATGCAAGTGAAGTCTGCTTACGGATGCTCGAGGACTCTAAAAATCAGGATGATCCAAAACTTGGCCGGTACCTTTTCATCGGAGATTCGATTTCCGGAAATTATGACAAAGCTCTTCGCACTGCATTGATGGGAAAACTGAATATCTATCATCCTCCCACTAATTGCGGTCCAGTCCGCAAGGGCGTGGAAAATATTGTGCAGTGGCTAGGAGCTTATGACCAACCCGGACTGGGGTGGGATGTGATCAGTTTTAATTTTGGTCAGTGGGATTCAGCTAATACCAAGGCTCGTTATCAGGAAGATTTGGAGAAAGTGATTGCAGAATTGAAGAAAACCAAGGCAAAACTGATCTTTGTCACCACGACTCCGATTCCCGGTGGATATCCTCCCCCTGGTGAACTGGGACCCGATAATAAGGCAACCGGGCGAGTACAGAAAACCATGGAGCGATTCATCAACCCATGGGCACTGGAAGTGATGAGCCGGCATCCGGAGATCGCGATTTGTGATCAACATGCCCTCATTTCCAACGAAAAGTTTTATTCCACCTGGTTGAAAAAAGCTGGGTTTCATAAGAAAGGGGAAAACAATCCCTACGGAGATCTGCATATTGGGGGCTTACTGGGTGAACCTGTTGGCAGGCAATTAGCCCGTAAGGTATTGGATGTTTTGGGACGGGAGGAGGAACCTCTCAGTCCTCATGGACTGGTGTCCAATGATTTGGATCCGAGACGACAGCGTTCCGCCACAAAGGATATCGATGTTGACGATTTTTCTGACCTATTGGAAAGCGATCAAAGATTGCGCAAATATCGGCGTTGATTATTACCTGGGTTTGTACTCAAAGGGTTCAACTCTTTTTAAAATCAGTTCATTAATGTCGCTTTTTCCTAGGCATAAAACATTTCACGGGCTAGATATATTGTAATGAAAACGCACAAGAACTTGTTCATATTCTCTCTATCTCTTTTTACTTTTTCTGCATTTGCAGAAAGTGCAAAACAAGATTCATCCCTCCCACCGGTAGTGACCCCCGGAGTTTACGGAAATCCTGATAAAGTGGGGAAGGCACCATCTGATGCCATCGTACTTTTTGATGGAACGAACTTTAATCTTTGGGAGAGCACAAAGGGAGGGGAAGTGAAATGGAAATTGATTGATGGCGCCATGGAAGTGGTTCGTGGTACCGGTACGATTCAGACAAAAAAGAAGCTCGGGTATGGCCAGTATCATGTGGAGTGGCGGACTCCAGACGAAGTAAAAGGTTCCGGGCAGGGTCGGGGGAATTCAGGCTTTTTCCCATTGGGAGGCCCCGAAGTTCAGGTTCTGGATTCGTACAAAAATTCTACTTATTCTCATGGTCAGGCAGGATCTATCTATAACCGCTACCCTCCCTTGGTTAATGCATGCCGGGCTCCTGGTGTGTGGCAGACCTATGATGTGATTGTACATGCCCCGGTTCAAGATAAGGAGGGGAAATACATTCGTAAAAGTGCTTACACAGTTTTGCATAACGGCGTTCTGATCCAAGACAATATGGAAGTGGGAGGAAGCAAGGGAAAGACCGGTAACCTTAGGCTCCAGGATCATGGGAATCCGGTACGTTATCGAAATATCTGGCATCGTCCATACCGGGATCCTCTTCCCATGAAGAAATAGTATTACCTTTATATAAAATATAAAAAATGAAAAGTTCCTTTAACCTACTTTCTATCTTATTGCTTGCCCTAGGAGGCTATCTATTTGGTTCGGATTCCCGTCCTAATATTGTCTGGATCTTTGCTGAAGACACTTCGCCCTGGATGGGAACCTATGGACATGAAGCCAACAAATTGGCTACCCCACATATTGACTCGATTGCTAAGGCGGGCGTGCGCTTCGATCGTGCTTATGTTCCAGCTCCCGTATGTTCAGCTTGCCGATCCTCGATGATGGTCGGGGCCAATCAAATCCGGTTTGGTTCCCATGAGCATCGTTCGTCCCGAGCCAAGGATGCACAGCTTTATTTGCCCAAGGGTATGAAGATTCTACCTCAAATTATGAAGGAAGCAGGTTACATGACCTTCAATCACGGGAAGACCGATTACAACTTCGTATGGGAAAACGATAAGGTCTACTCGAAGATCAAACTCAAAGGACAGGCTGACAGTTGGGACATCCTCAAGCAAAATCAGCCTTTTTTCATTCAGTTTCAAACCAAGGGTGGAAAAATCAATACCAAGAAACTGGCTGCGGATAGGCGTACCGATCCTTCCACGGTTACCGTGCCCGCTGATTATCCCCAGAATGATCTGTATCGCAAAGTCGTGGCTCAGCACTGCGACGCCGTACGCGTCGATGATGATCACATCGGGAAAATTTTGGCTGGTCTCAAGGGGTCGGGACTCGAAGAGAACACCATTGTGGTTTATTTATCCGATCACGGAGCCAATCACTTGGTCCGGCACAAACAGATGCCGACCGAGGGTGGCCTTCATGTGCCGTTCGTGCTCATGGGGCCTGAAAAATGGGTGCCTAAGCAAGGTGCCCGCAAGGACTTGGTCAGTACCTTGGACCTGACTTCGACCACCTTAAGTTGGGCGGGAATCAAGCTGCCCGATTGGTACGAAGGCCGCAATCTTTTCGCCAAGGACTTCGAGCCCCGCCAATGGGTGGCGTCGGCGAAGGACCGGCTCGATCATACCATAGACCGGGTGCGTACCATAAGGACCGAAAAGTTCCGTTATACACGCAACTACAAGCTCGACCGCATCCTGCTCCAACCGCAGTACCGGGACGGTCAAGACTATTTGAAAAACCTCAAGGAACTTTATGCCGCCGGCAAACTTTCGGAAGACTTGAAAAGGATTTACTTTGGGGAACGGTCCAAGGAGGAATTTTACGATGTATCAAAGGATCCTGCTCAGGTGAATAATCTGGTGGGTGATCCAAGGTTCAGTAAGGAACTCAACCGTCATCGCAAGTTACTTGACGCCTGGCTGGTCAAGGGGGACCAGGGAGAAGGTGAGGAATCCTCCAATGCGCTCCGTCATAACGGGGACGATTGGCAAGGTGGGCGGGGGGTGAACCCGGAATACGAAATCAACCGCCAAGACAACGATGGCGACGGATTGTCCGACAAGTGGGAGAAGCTCAACGGTCGGGACCCGCAGGACGGGCGCCTTGCCTATGAATTTGATTGCGGGGGTTGGCAGACCGAAGGCTGGCAGGGCAGGGGAATACGGGATAATATTGCCGGCTTTCAGGGTTTTCTTCAATTCAGTCTGTCGGGTAAACCAGCTTCTTTGGTCCGCAAGGGTCTTAAGCTCAAGCCTCACGGATCCGATCAAGCTTTCCTGATCAAGTTACGAGCGGATGCACCCGTCGAGATTGAAGTTCTCGCCAATGGTAAGACCCTCGGCTCCGGTGTAAAAGTACCCGCGGGTAAGCAAGTCAAGGAAGTCCGCATTCCGTTAGGTGAAAAAGCCAACTGGAAAGGTGTGATTAAATCTCTTGAGATCAAACTCAGGGGATCGGATGGTACCGTTTTGGAAATCGATACGATTGAGGTTGAGCGATCGTGAGTTCCTTCTCCGCTCTCCAGAGAGTTTCTCAATTTGTGATCCTCCTTCTCTTGGGAGGAACCGTAGACGGGCTAGCAGGTATACTTCACCAAGTATCTGTCCGGGCAAGCACAATTAATCCTTTGGCAAAAGAACATCCGAAGATCAATTTCACATTCGCGGAGGTTAAAGGCAGGTATCAGGATTTGCAGCATGCGGTGGTCGATACCAAGGTTGCGTCCCGTGATCGCCTAGTGATTTGGCTGATGAGTTACAATAGGGAACTTTCCGAGTACTTGGCCAGTTTAGGTCTGCACTTAATCCAACCCCACTATGCCAATCGCTGGTTTTCCACCATACCCAAGGAAGTGCACGATACCGGAGAATGTTTGGGTGGAATCCGTTTGGAGGCTGCTACCGGAGAAGACCACAGCACCTTAGTCGATATACCTAGGCCCGATGGCTTGGCTGTGCGTTCCCTGAAATTTGTAAAGTGGTTGACCAAGGAAAACCCGCAAGGGAAATGGGAACGCTTCCTCAACGAAGAAGGAACATCTCTCCTTTGGGACAAGGTCATCCTTTCGGGCAGTTCTCATGGATCAACGACTTCCGCCCGCTTTGCGAAGCATCAAAAGGTCGCCCGAGTGGTTGCATTTGCAGGGCCGCGTGATCAGTTCGAATCCTGGCAGGGTTTGCCCTCGGCTACCCCCGCTAACCGTTATTTCGGATTCACTCATATACTCGATATGGGATGGATTGGTAAGCACTACTGCCGTTCCTGGCAAATGATCGGATTGGCAAAGTTCGGGCCCTTGATGAATGTGGAAAAAATCAATCCACCTTTCGGAAACTCAAGGCGTCTGATCACCGATTTCGATGTTGGGGGCAACTCGAACAAAGCACACGGAATTGTAGTCCGCGACGAACGCTGGAAGAAGGTATGGAAGTATCTTTATACTCACCCAGTCGACAGGGTAGGCAAACCCGTTTCACTTGATCCAGGCTGTTCAGTACTTAAACCATAATAAAGCTAAATGGATATTGGCAATCATTACTGTTTGAATCCAAATCTGTATGGGTTATTTATACTATTCAATCCCGGTGTATGTAATGGTTGGTCTGAGATATAAAATATAGGCTAATTTTGGTTTAATTGTAACTTACTAGTTATAACCTTTATTTCAATGGCAACCCCAAGCTCAAAATCCAACCGACATGAAGACTTTGTTGCTCTCTATGTGCGACACGAGCCTGCGATGTTTTCCTTTGTCCTGGGAATGGTGGGAAGAAGCGCAGATGCAGAAGATGTGGTTCAACGTGCGAGCATGACTATGTGGAGATGTTTTGATCGTTTTAAGCCGGGAACTAATTTTCGGAACTGGGCTTTTCAGGTGGCTAAGAATGAAGCACTCAATCACCTGACCCGAGCTCGAAGAGATCGCCATGTCTTTAGCGAGAAAATGATTGAACTCTTAGCCTCAGATAATTCGGAGGAAGCCGATAAACTGGAAGCCCGTCGTCGGGCATTAGATTCATGTGTGGAGAAACTTCCACAGGACGATCATGAAATAGTCTCCGGCTGTTATGCCGAAGGTGCCACCGTACAATCCTACGCCAAACAAAAGGGCGGCACCGCCAATAAATTTTATAAAAAGCTCAATCGCATTCGCGGTAAATTACATCAATGTATCGAAGCTCAACTTGGAATAGAGGGGAGTATGATCTGATGAAAGATAAGGAATTTCAGGACTTAATTGATCAGTCTCTTAATGAAACCATTAGTAAGGTTGATATGAAAGCCTTGGAGGAACGAATGCTTCAAGATCCCCAAGCCCGTATTCACTACCTAAACTCGGTTGGTCTGCATGCTTCTTTAAGACGTCGATTTTCAAGTCAGCAGGAGGAAGAGGGAACGATTCTGTTTCCCGGGCAAAGCATTTTTACCCGTAAAACAGTGTGGGCGGTTGCCGCCTGCCTGGTTCTGTCTTTTGGTCTGCTTATTTTTCAGGTATCCAATCGGCCATTTGCCGAGGTGGCGCATGTTATCGGTGCATACCGTGCCGATGGAGTTACCTACAAGACTGGGGAAACAGTGGAGCCTGGAATCCTTTCCTTGACTCGTGGGTTATTGAGACTGGATTTTTCAAATGGGGCACGGGTTACGGTGCAGGGACCAGCAGAATTGGAGGTTTTTGATCAAGATCGAGTCCTGCTTCATAAGGGTTTGGTGACTGCGACGATCCCAGAATCCGCGGTTGGTTTTGTGGTCGACACAGTGGCAGCTCATGTGGTGGATCTCGGTACATCATTCGGGGTTTCGGTGAGCGAGAATGGCCAAACTGAGGTATGCGTATTTGATGGCGAGGTTGAAGTAAGTCTGCCCCGTGAAGCAGGGGTGGATGAAGTTTCTCATTTAGTAAGGGAGGGAGAATCAATAAGTGCACGTGTTAATTCTTCGGTGATTGATTCCGTTTCTTATGAAACCAGTCAGTTTGAAAATGCTTTGCCGGTTAATTATGGTGTTCTTCAAACCACCGGTTCCATGCGATTTGTCTCTCCGGGACCAGACTTTCATCCCGGGAATTATAAAGATAACGAACACATCGTTGTCTTTCCTGAAAAGAGAGGTTTTCTTTCCAGCGAGAGTATGCGGGTGGATATGATTGACCCCGGGGAATATGAGAAGTCACATTATGAGGAAAAACCAACCCTTGTTCCTCATCGGGCAATGACAAGTTACTTGTTACAGTTGGATGCCTACCCTGAAGGAGAGAATCCGAACCGTCGCCGTAGTGTCATTGGACAGATTACATTTGCGAAGCCCATTGTGGGTGTTATCACCGAAGATCGTTTATTAAATGAATCCGAGGTCGTTTTTGGCATACCCGGGGCAGACTACCCCTCTGCACGAACCATTGAACCCAGACCGGAAGGTGATGAAAGAAAGGGTTTTGATAAGTTAATTCTAACCGCGGATAGACATTCGCTTATTCTTGAATTAAGGGAAAACCCCGGACATTTAGACCAAGTAAGAGTATTGGTTGAAGCACAGTAATTACGGTTCAATTTTCGTTATATGATCCAAATAAGTAATCATTTTAAAATATCTCACTGCCGTGCATTTAATTGGATTCTGTTTACACTCGCTATTTTATTTTTGTTCTTAAATGCGTACGCAGAGGACCGTTCAGAAATTAAAATAGATCCCGATCCTCTATCCACCACTTTTTCTCCGGAGGATTCCCTTTCAAAAATTCGTGTGCCGAATGGCTTCAAATTGGAACTGGTTGCAGCAGAGCCCATGATCGAAGAACCGGTTTGCATGGCTTGGGGACCAAACGGGGAGCTGTATGTTGCCGAAATGCGGAGCTACATGCAGGATATTGATATGAGTGGCGAATTAGACCCGGTCAGTCGTGTTGTGAAACTAGTCGATTTGGATGGGGACGGGAGTATGGATCAAGCGACTACCTATCTGGATAATTTAGTTCTGCCCCGGGCGATCCTCACGCTGGATAATAAAGTGTTGATTGGAGAGCCGCCCCATCTTTGGTTGTGCGAAGATACCAATGGGGATGGTAAGGCCGATATAAAAGTCAGTATTTACGAGAATTTCAGCAAAAGAGAATTCGGCAATGTGGAGCATAAAATTAATGGATTGCAGTGGACTATGGATAACTGGATTTACAATACCAAGAGTTCCTCTATTTTCCGATACCGGGATCAGACGATTGAAGAGAGAAAAGTAGTCTTTTCCGGACAGTGGGGCCAGACGGTGAATGACCGGGGTGAAAGCATCGCCACCAAAAATAGTGAACCAGGTTTAGCGACCATTTTCCCTGGAAAATACTTGGGTGATCTTTCCCTTACGAACAAGTATAGACATTTATTCGAACGAGTTAAGCTGGGACAAGGTTATGGAGCCACTTGGCCGATTCAGGGAACCTCCGATTTGCAGGGTGGGCGTGGATTAGGAAGATCGGAAGACGGCTCTTTACAACGGTTCACCGGAGCTTGTGGGCAGACCGTTTTTCGGGGAGACCGGCTTGGAGATGACATGAAGGGCACCTACTGGGTTTGCGAACCTGTGGGACGGATGATCCGGTGCTCGGATGTAGACTATGACGAAGGCATGATCACCCTGCATAACCGGTTGGAGAAACAGAGGCTCGAATTCATTGCCTCCACCGATCCTAATTTCCGTCCTGTAAATGCCTATACCGGTCCGGACGGGACTTTATACTTTATAGATATGTATCGTGGTATCATTCAGCATGGCAACTGGACCAGAGAAGGCAGCTACCTGCGCGAGGAAATCCTGCGTCGCGGTTTGGACAAAAATGTTGGTAAAGGACGTATTTATCGATTGGTTCGTGAGGATATCGAACCCGGACCGTTGCCCCGCTTAGGAAAGTCTGATGCGAAGGAATTAGTGGAAGCATTGGGCCACCCAAATGGATGGTGGCGGGACGAAGCCCAGAAACTGCTGGTTTTACGCAAGGAAACGAACGCGATCCCCCTTTTAAAGAATATGGTAAAACAGGCGGAGAAGGGCTTGGCCCGGGCTCATGCACTCTGGACCCTGGACGGAATGGGCGAATGGGATGAGTCATTGGTGTTGAGTGCGATCAAGGATAAGAATATCGAGGTTCGTTTGGCCGCGTTGCGGATAGTCGGTGAAAGACTGCTTCATCATGAAGCTTCGGATGCCCTTCTTGATGCGGTGGGGCAAGCTCTCCCTGATGATGACCTCGATATCGCTGCCCAGCGTTTGATGTCCCTGAGCTTTTACAAAAAACAAACCAAAGCACATCTAGTTCGTGCGGGACACATCGAACGCGTCCTCAATGCCGCGGGAAAATTCATCGGTAAGGAAATTATTGCCAAAGCATTCATGGTGGCCCTGAATTCGGCTGAGTACATTCCTGCATTGGAATTGCTCAGTAAAGAAGCTCGCTTTCAGAATCTGGATACGCACCCGCTTCCCCAGCACCTTGCTTTTGCTTGTTTTACCTTGGCTGATGAGGAGACTTCCTTCACGGCTCTGCTTGATTTTACGGCACAAACTCAATCCGGGTTTCGTGCTTCGCTGCTGGAGGGATTCCGCCTTGGCAGCCAAGGCAGGAGATCTGTTCCCAGAGATTTGATTCGCTGCAAAAGTAAACCTTCCGGTTTAACGAGAATGGAAGAAGCCGGGGTTCCAGAATACAGCTTGGCGATTCTCTATGACCTTCTTACCTGGCCAGGCGATCCAAAGTTCAAGCTGCAAAAGGCCTTACCTCCTTTAGACGAATCTGAGTTGGCTCGCTTTAATAAAGGTCGTGAAATTTATCAGGGTCTTTGTGCCTCTTGTCATGGAAAGGAAGGACAGGGGGTAAACATGCCGGAACCGCAGAACCGAACGATGCTCGCACCCTCGTTGGCAGGTTCTCCGCGAGTCAACGAAAGGAATTATCGTTACTTGGCGGAAATTATTCTGAAGGGAATGACCGGGCCGATTGATGGCGTCACTTATGGGGGTGTAATGGCCCCCATGGAAGCTTATGATAATGAATGGATCTCATCTGTCATGACCTATGTTAGACGATCTTGGGGAAACAGCGGAGCTCCCGTAAATCCCAAAGATATTGAAAAAGTACGTGGTTGGAACAAAAAGCGATCCACAGCTTTTACTTTGGCCGAATTGAATATACCCACTCCGAAAGGAAAATAGGAGTTCATGAATCCAGCCCAGTATATCCTTCTGTTGGCCTATTTTATGGCTTCCTTTTTATGGGGAGCGACAGGGGAACGGGATCTGTCTGCTCCCAAAGGAGGGTGGGTACCTCCAACGGAGGAGGAATTAAAGATGGTCGAGTCCGCGATTCCAGAAAAGTTACCAGCAGAACCGAGGAAAGACCGGAAACTCCTGATTTATAGCCTCAGTCACGGTTTCAAGCATAACTCCCGATTGATCGGCGAAGAAATGCTGAAGCGGATCGAGCGTAAAACCGGTGCTTTTACCCTGACCATTAATAACGATTCAACTCAGTGGATTTCAGCTTACCTCAAACAGTTTGATGCGATTGCGGTATTGAACGCTACCAGTCTGCATGGGGGCTTTAAAGGCGAAAACCGTGAGGCTTTTCTTAACTTCGTATATGAAGGCGGCGGCTTATTCGGATGCCATGCCGCCACTGACGGTGGAAAAAAGTGGTGGCCTGAATACTCAGAGCTCTGGGGTGGTGCATTTGGCGGCCACCCTTGGGGTAAAACCGGTACTTGGCGAATACGAAACTATGATCCGAGGCATGCCATAAACCTGTGTTTTCATGGAGAGGGATTTGACATCAATGATGAGCTTTATCGCCAGATCCACCCTTATAAAAAAGGTAACTTCCATACATTGACATGCATCGATCTTTCAGCGAGGCAGAACACCCATAACAACAACGGTAAAATCAAAACCGTCCCTCCCGAAGCGGAACGGAAGCCGGGTGAACCCAACCCTGCTAAAGTCCCGCTCAATTTAGAGCGTGAGTATCCAACTTCCTGGTGTAAAAAAGCACGCAGGGGACGCGTCTTTTATGCCACTTTCGGGCACAATGAATCGGCTTATTGGAACCCTAAGATCGTTGAGCATTACCTTCGCGGACTTCAATATGTTCTTGGTGACCTTGAGGCCGATGATGTGCCGGACCGCTGAACCGTTTCAATTTCTTGCCTACAAATAATAAGCCCGGTGACCTGATTAAAAATTATGGAAAATTTATTTAATTCTTTTTCTTATGATGTCCGCCTTTTGAAAACATTGGTAGCGATTTTGGCACTACCTTTCATCTTAAAAGCATCCAAATCTCCAAACTTTGTGTTGGTGTACATGGATGATCTCGGTTGGGCTGAGACTTCGGTTGAAATGATCAAGGGGCGCGAGGATACGCGGAGTGATTTTAACCGGACTCCCAATGTGGAAAGACTGGCACGCGAGGGGATGGTTCTGTCCTCCTGCTACTCACCCTCGGCTTTGTGTGCTCCGTCAAGAAATAGTCTGCTCCATGGAATGACGCCTAGTCGGTTGAGGTACACCGTACTTTCTGCGGTGGAAGCGAAGAAGCAATATCTTGGACAAATCACGATTCCGCAGGCTTTAAAAAAAGCGAACTCAAATTATCAGACTGCTCATTTTGGCAAGTGGCACAATGAAAGTATTAAGCCGACTGAAGCTGGATATGATGTCACGGATGGACCGAATGGGAACGGGCCTGGCGATTTTGATGATGACGGCAAGACGCATCTCCCTGAAGATGATCCCAAGCGAATCTTTTCGCTTACTGATAAAAGCATCAACTTCATGAAAGAAAAGGTAGCTGCTGAGAAGCCTTTTTATTTGCAGCTCTCTCATTATGCCAACCATATTTGGCACGACTCGCTCAAGGGAACCCGTGAGAAATACAAGAAACTACCGAAGGGTAAGAAATATGAGAAAAAAGACGGAATGCCGGACGAAGAAATACCCATTGCCATGTATAACCATGGATGGATTATCAATTATGCGGCCATGCTTGATGATGTGGACCGGGCTATGGGGACATTACTGGAGTCCATTGATGACTTGGGCATACGAGAAAACACTTACTTTGTTTTTACCTCTGATAATGGGGGCGGGTTTCGTGGGAACGCACCACTTAAGCAGGGTAAGGGTAGCTTGTACGAAGGTGGAATCCGGATGCCTTCACTTGTCCGTGGGCCCGGCATAAAAAAAGGGAGCTATTGCAACGTCCCGGTGGTGCAGTGGGACTTTCTACAGACTTTTTATGACTTGGCAGGCGGTACGGATCCACTGCCCAAGGATTTGGACGGGGGTAGCCTGCGTGATGTTTTTCAAAAAGGAAACAAGGGACGGGTAAAACGTAATACCAAGGAATTAATTTTTCATTTTCCCTGGCATACCGGCGTCGCCGAGTCTGTTATCCGCTCCGGTAAATATAAACTGCGCAAGAACCTCGATTCTTTGAACATTGAATTGTTTGATATTAGTAAGGACCTCAGCGAAGAAAATGATTTGGCTGCGGATATGCCCGATCTTGTCCGGAAGCTTGATAAGAAACGGGCGAAGTACCTGAAAGAGGTTAATGCGGAGACGGTTACCTTAACTCGACGTAATTATGTTGAGCTTCTTGAGGGAGGGTGGATTCAAAATGGAAGGAATCGGTTGGCTAAACTGAAGGCGGCACTGGTTACCGATCCGTCGAATAAGCAAAAAGCTTTTCAGGTGGGTGTTTCCCAGAACCATGTTGATTTTCAGGATAAACAACTCGAACGTTCCAAACGGCTGATCCAGATGCACGAGGATCGAGGAACTGCTAACCAAAACTAATTACCATGAATACCATTCGTCTAATCACGATATTTTTTCCCTTTGTCGCGTCACTTTGCTTATCGGCAAAGGCACCCAATTTTATTCTCATCTATGCCGATGATCTCGGCTATGCGGATACTTCGGTACAGATGATGGATGCAGAGCCCTCGACCCAAAATGCTTTCATTCAAACCCCCGGAATCGAGCGGCTCGCTCAAATCGGAGCCCGCTTTACTGCTGCTTATGCCCCGTCTCCCACTTGTACCGCATCCCGGATCAGTATCCAGCATGGTCAGTCGACCGCCAAGATTCAGTACCGGAATGTTTTTGATGTTCTCTCCCAAGTTCAGCGTCCGGATGGGTATGAAGCTGAAATTACCATGGCTGAAATGCTCAAGGAGTCGGGAAAGAATTATATCACCGCTCATTTTGGCAAGGGGTGTAGTGCGATGGGACGATTTGACGAGGCCGGGTATGACCTAACCGATGAAAATCCGGGTGAACCGGGAGGCAATGGTAACGGGCATGGTTCCTATTGGGATCCGATTAAGGACAAAACCCCGTTTCCTCCGGATAATCCGAAGCGGATGCATTCGTTACGAAAAGATGCTGCAGGCTTCCTTAAGAAACATGCCGGAAAGCAGCCCTTCTTTATGATGGTTTCGCATTACGCTCCTCATATTCCTTTTGTCTGTACTCGGGAGGCTTTTGAACGAACTAAAAAGCGGTGGATCGCAGCAGAATACGATACGAAAGGCCTGGAAGAACTAAACGATGATCCGGTTAATAACCCGAAAGGAGAAGCAAATAAAAAGATTACCTATGCCGCCATGGTGGAGGAAATGGATCTCACTCTGGTCGATGTGCTTGATGCACTTGAGCAAACAGGCGAATTGGAAAATACCTACATCATCTTTACTTCCGACAATGGAGGCGGACATTCCGAAAAGCGAAAAATTGATGGAGAAATCCGCAGGTTTAATGGTCCGTTACAGGAGGGAAAACGTTCGATTTATGAGGGTGGAATCCGTGTGCCCACCGTCATATCCGGGCCAGGGATTAAAGCGGGTTCGCAATGCGATGTGCCCATCGTACAGTGGGATTTTCTGCCCACCTTTCATGACCTGAGTGGGAGTGAGGCACCAATGCCTCCGAATACCGATGGAGGAAGTTTGCGTCAGGTATTTAAGAAAGGGAACAAGGGAAAGGTCAAACGGGTCGCACCGGGAATTATCCATCATTATACCTGCCACTACCACCCACCAATCAGTTCAATCATTATGGGCGATTACAAATTAATGCGTCATTTAAACTCCAATGAATTTAAATTGTTTAATTTGAAAAGCGACTATCGCGAGGAAAAGAATTTGGCATCCGCCATGCCTGAGAAGATCAAGGAAATGGATCAGGCTTGTCGAAAATATGTCAAGAAAGTGGATGGCGGAACGGCCGAACAGGTTAGACAGGCACACCATAAACTGATGGATCATTTCAGCCAGCAGTCCGTATATTTCTACAGGAAAAGGTTAGCGGTCCTGAAGGAACAGAGTCTTCCTGATTTTGAAGACCGAAAGGCAAAAATGCTCAAACAGCTCAACGACGATCTCTTCAAAAATATAGTGAACAAGGAGAAAACAAATGTACACCGAACCCTTTATTCCTGGAGAGAGGGGCCGGAAAAGAAAGAGGCAGAAAAAAATGCCCGCATAAAATTTGTTGAATTTATAGATTAATCTCAATTTCAAATAATAGAATAATTTATGAAAAAGTTTTTGTTTCCATTACCTTTTCTCGTACTTTCAGTTTTTACATCCTTTGCCAAGGATTTCCCCAATTTCATTATTATTTACATGGATGATCTGGGTTGGCATCAGACCTCTGTCCGGATGATGGATTCTGAACCGCTCTCGAAGCATTCTTTTTACAAAACACCAAACGTGGAGTGTCTAGCTGAAATGGGTATGTGCTTTTCGAATGCTTATGCACCCACTGCGACCTGCACTGGATCACGTGTTAGTATTCAGTTTGGTCAAACCTCCGCCCGTACGCAGTATCGATATGTATTTGATGTTTACCATAAAAAGCAGCGTCCCGAGGGTTATGCCGGACAATATTCTCTGGCCGATTCCGTGAAGACCGCAGGCAAGAACTACATTACGGCCCATTTTGGTAAGGGGATGACGGAGAAGCTAAAGATGGTAAATTATGATGTCACCGATGAATACGAAGAGCATGCACCTAACGGTAATTTACATGGTGAAAAAATTGATATTCCTACCCGCGAGGATCTTCCGCCGGATAATCCCAAGCGAATCTATTCACTTATTGATGAATCGATGAAATTTCTTAAGAAAAATGCAGGGAAACGGCCGTTTATGATGATGGTTTCCCATTATTCTGTTCATGTACCGCATGCGGCATCCAAAAAATACATGGATAAATGGCAGGCTAAATATGACGCCCTTGACAAACCCACGGATAAGGAGGAACTCAGGCTTTTCGAAAGGGAATGCAAACCGCTGTATGGGGCCATGTTGGAAGAAACGGATCAGCACATAGGCATCATTCTTGATTATCTTAAAAAAGTGGGAGAGTTGGATAACACTTATGTCATATTTACCTCCGATAATGGGAGTGAATGTATCCCCCGAACAAAAGAAAATCGTCGCAACAACGGTCCGTTGCAGGAGGGTAAATATTCCTGCTTTGAGGGAGGCATTCGTGTTCCCTTTATTGTATCTGGACCCGGAATCCGAGGTGGTGCCTATTGTGATGTTCCGGTTGTTCAGTGGGATCTTCTTGCCACCCTGCACGACTTGAGTGGAAATGAGACTCCCTTGCCTGATGAAATTGATGGCGGAAGTTTGAAGAATGTCTTTTATAAGGGTAACAAGGGGAAAGTGAAACGCGGTGCACCGGGTATTATTCATCACTTTCCCAGTCACTACCAGGTACCAATCAGTGCGATCCGTATAGGAGATTATAAATTTATGCGTAATATGAACACCGATGAAAAAAAACTTTTCAATGTTGTGGTGGATTACCGCGAGAAGAATGATCTTGCCCAAAAGATGCCTAAAAAAGTGGCTTCTATGGATAAGATTCTACGAACCTATATCGAGGAAGTGGACGGGGGTGATGTGAAGGACAGTTACCAGGCTTTTTACGAAACCATGGATGATTTCGAAGGACGAGCCGAAGAGGATCATAGACGAAAGATGAAGAAACTCGAAGATAACAAGCCTTCTGATTACCAAGAGCAAAAAGCAATCATTGATCAAGAACTCGAGCTTAAGAAACATAAATTTTTCGCAAACCGGGCAATCACAAAAAAACAGGAAACCTGGCCTGACTGGTACGACACAGCCCGTAAAACTGCGGAAGCCGAAATCGGTATGACCAAAGGTGGGAAGCTGATCAAAAAAAAGTAATTTACCGACTTATCTCAAAAAGATTTTAATTCTCTACATAAACTACCAATGAAAATAATCACCCTCTCCACTTTACCTTTAATCCTATCGTGTTTCTGTCTGTACGGAAAGAAAGCACCCAACTTCATCTTGATCTATGCAGATGATCTTGGCTATACCCAGACGAGTGTTCCCATGATGAAGGATCGACCTGAACTTGGGCATTCCCTTCATCAGACTCCAAACCTGGAAAAACTGGCGGAGCGTGGTATGCGTTTTTCCAATGCCTATTGTCCTTCTCCGGTTTGCACCTCTTCCCGGGCAAGTATCCAGTTTGGAATGACCACTGCCCGGGTGGGTTGTGTTTCCATACATGATGTGGTGATGAACAAGAGGCAGGTGGATTTTGAAAAGAAACTTTCTCTGGCCGAAATGCTCAAGGAATCGGAAAAGGGGTATATCAGCGGTTTTTTTGGCAAGGGCTGTACTCCACTCGGTTGGTTCAAGGATCATGGATATGACGAGACTGATTTCATTCACAAACACCCCAATGGCAATGGACATGGGGACTGGTGGGAACCGGCAGACAAAACCCTCATCCCACTCGATGATCCCAAACGTGTTTTCAGCTTGGCCAAGACTTCCAATGCATTTCTTGAAAAGAGAGCCAAGGATAAGAAACCATTTTTTCTGACGATTTCTCATTATGCCTTGCATGTTCGAAATATGTCGTTGAAAAGCACCCGCCGTAAATACTTGGATATGGTTGCCGAACGGGAGGGTATCGAAGAAAAAATTCCGGATATTTCAAAATTTGATCCGAATGCAGATGAAATGCCACCGAAAATGAAGAGTCATTGGGAGCGGGCCAACTATGCGGCAATGATGGAAAATATGGATACCTCGATTGGAATGGTGCTTGATAAACTTAAGGGACTTGGTTTGCACAAAAATACTTTTGTAATCTTTTCTTCCGATAATGGAGGTGGAGCCAGTAATAAACCACTTCAGGGAGGAAAAGCCAGGATGTGGGAGGGAGGTATTCGGGTTCCCATGATCGTGTCTGGTCCCGGTATTCCCGCAAATTCTCAGTGCGATATTCCAGTTGCCCAATGGGACTACCTTCCCACCATGCACAAACTTTCGGGAAGTGAGGCCCCACTGCCCAAGGACTTGGATGGGGTAAACTTGCGTTCTGTCCTCAAGAAGGGAAATGAGGGAAAACTTCCCAAGCGGGATACGGGTCTGGTTTTTCATTTCCCTGCCTACTACACGATCCCGATCACTTCTTATCGGGATGGAGATTACAAATTAATGCGTCATTTAAACACCGGTGAGATTAAGCTCTTTGATGTGAACAAGGACATGGGGGAAACCAAGGATTTATCCGCTTCCATGCCAGAGAAAAGAGATTCTATGGTTCGGAACCTCGATGCTTACTTGAAGAAAGTAGGAGCTTGGACTATGGAGGAAGTCTATGAAACCCGCCTTGATGAATTAAACAAATGGATCGGAGAGAAGCAGCAGCAGATTTCGGACTGTCAGAAAAAACTTAAGAATTCCCCGGATGACAAACAGATTAAAGTACAATTGAAACAGGCACAGGATTCCCTTAGTAAATTCCAAAAGACCCGTTCCCATGTCCTGGCTAACCAGTCCTCGTCCAACTGGCGGTAACTCGGGGTGTTTTTTAATTCGTATTCAACAGGACGGCAGCTAAGTTCTTAGCTGTGGAAATTGAGCAGGTAGATAGTTTTATTTTAGAACGAACCAACGCGAATCGGATTACGAACCGGATTGAAGTTCAGAGCCTTTGGAGTGGATATGGGAGTATTCAACGGGTGGACTTGGATGGAGGTGAGTTTTCGAGTATTATCGTGAAGCATGTTCAGCCCGGCAGAGGATCTCACCCAAGAGGATGGAATACAGATCTGTCTCACCAGCGAAAACTCAAATCTTACCAAGTGGAAGCAAATTGGTACCGAAAACAGGATGTGGATTGTAAAAATGGCTTCGCACGGATACCGTCTTGCTTGGGAACGAAGAAGGAGGGAGATGAGGTATTACTTCTATTGGAAGATTTAGATGCTTCTGGATTTAAAGGCCGTAAGAGTTTCGTCAATCAGACTGAGTGGGAGGCATGTGTCAGTTGGTTAGCTACCTTCCATGCCGAGAATTTGGATGGGGATGCGACTGGGCTTTGGGAGAGTGGAACCTATTGGCATTTGGAGACGAGACCCGACGAATTGGAGCGGTTGGATGATCAGGTAATTAAAAAGGCAGCCCCCGCGATTGATACCAAGTTAAAAACCAATAAGTTTCAAACCCTTGTTCATGGCGATGCCAAGTTGGCAAACTTCTGTTTCAATTCAGACGGAACTCGGGTGGCGGCAGTCGATTTTCAATATGTGGGTGGCGGTTGTGGGATGAAAGATTTAGCCTATTTTGTAGGGAGCTGTTTTCGAGATGAGGAAGCGGAAGAAATGGAGGTTGAGGTCCTTAATTATTATTTTACTGAGTTTCGAAAATCACTTGCACGAATAAATAGTCAAGTGTCCGGCAGAGAAGTTGAGCAGGACTGGCGCCCTTTATACCGTGTCGCTTGGGCTGACTTTCATCGTTTTATGAAAGGTTGGAGTCCCGGGCACTGGAAGCTAAGCGACTACAGTGAACGGGTGACCCGAGAAGTAATTGAATCCTTGCGAGAGGAAAACGCCTGATGGATCTCAATCGGCTAACCACTCATGCGGTAAATGCTGCTCTTGATGCGGGTAATTTGATCAAACGTTATCAGGATATTGAAGTAGAAGTTTTACATAAGGATGGGGGAGGCACTTATGCTTCTCAAGTGGTGACCGAGGTGGATCAAAAAGCTCAGGATGCGGTCTTACGATTTCTTAAGCCGACTTGTTGTGAGTTTGATTTGGCATTACTAACTGAGGAAAGTGAAGACGATTGTTCCCGATTCGAGAAGAATTATTTTTGGTGTATTGATCCTTTGGATGGCACTCTGCCTTTCACTCGAAAAGAACCGGGCTATTCCGTTTCTATCGCTTTGGTTGCCCGGGATGGTTCGCCTCAAATCGGAGTGGTCTATGACCCGGTTCATGATATTCTTTGGCAGGCAACCAAAGGATACGGGGTGAAAAGGAATGGTATACCATGGAAAATGCAATCGAAGGGAAACGAGTTGGTCTTTACTTACGATCGAAGTTTTGAAGATCATCCTGAACGATTACGGGTGTTAAGGGAGTTGGAAAACTATGCTGGTTCAGTTGGACTGCAAGGGGTAGTGGCGACACAATTCGGTGGAGCTGTGATCAATGCCTGTCATTCTCTGGAATCGGCTCCCGGCTGTCATTTTAAATTTTCCAAGCCACAGGAGGGTGGGGGTAGTATTTGGGATTATGCAGCCACCGCTTGTCTGTATGAAGAGGCGGGTGCTGAAGTAGGCGATGTGCATGGTAATTCACTTGATTTAAACCGGCAGGATTCAACTTTTATGAATCATGGGGGTGCTGTTTATGCAACGGATCAAGCACTAGCGGTTAAAATTAGGGAAATTCTGAGTCTTTAATTTTGGCCTTCGATTGATTTTCGAAAATTCAGTGAGTCTCTCCTTATCCCTTGCCACAAAGAGGGATAAAATGAAAAGGTAAATTTATTATATAATGAAAAATCTAATCCTTTTTTTACAAACATCCTGTTTTATTTTAGCCAGTGTTGCCTTTGGAGCGGAGCGCCCCAACATTCTTTATTTATATGTGGATGACCTCGGTTGGGGCTCCATCGGTCCGAATGGTCAAGCTGAGAGAAAAGCGGCAGGTAAGCCCTATGTGCTTACACCGAATTTGGACCGCTTGGCGGAGCAGGGAATCAATTTTACCCGAGGTTATGGATGTACGGTTTGCTCACCTGCACGGTCATCCCAGCAAACCGGGTTTCATCAGGGGTATACCTTTGCTGACCGTAATGATCCGGATAATGCCAAGAAGGCGATCCGTAAGGATGATATTACCATGGGTGATGCACTTACCAAGGCTGGCTATGCTACCGGATATTGGGGAAAGTGGGGATATGGCGGATCCAAGGATATGCAAAATCCGACTATCGATAACGTGCAGACTCTTCCTACTTCTCACGGATACAAGTTTGTTGTCGCGGAACTCCATCATGTACGAGCCCATACCTTTTTCCAGCCAACCCTTTGGAATGCACCTTCGAAACGAAGGCTAGCCGGAGGGTTGGAGCTCAAGGCTAACAGCATGGCAAAATACAGGAATCAACAGTCTTATTCGAATTATCCTGCATTTCAAAATCATCCTGAATACCCCGATCCTGCCTATTGTGATGATGTTTATGCATTTGCCTGCCTCGATTTTGTGAGGAATCAGGCACAAGAATACAATCGTTCAGGTAAGCCATTTTTTGGCTTATTTGCCGCCCAGATTCCTCATGCTCCTTTTAAGGAAGTGGAAAAACTTCCGAACTGGGATCATGACTACAAGGACCAATCCTTTTTTAAAAAATTATCCCCCCAATCCCAACAGTGGTGTGCCATGGTCACCCGGATTGATGCTCATTTTGGTAATATTCTGGAAGCCTTGGAAGACCCGAATGGAGATGGAGATAAGTCAGATTCTGTAGCTGATAATACGCTGGTTGTTTTTCAGTCGGATAACGGCGGTCCGGGTGGGAGCAATCGTGAACAATTAGACGCGAACGGAGGACTTCAGGGATCAAAGGGAAGTATTTATGAGGGAGGTATTCGAGTACCCACAATTATGCGATGGTCAGAGAAAATTACTCATCAATCTAAGCTGAAAAAAGGTTCGAGTACTGACTTGGTTATGGATTGTTCGGATTTGCTACCCACTTTTTGTGAACTTGCAGGAGTACCGATTCCTCTTGGGGTGAGCGGTGTTTCCCTTGCTCCCACTCTTACAGGTAAAGGCATTCAACGCCCAAGAGATTATTTGATTCACGAAGCAGGTAATCAGGCGTCGATTATTCAGGGGCAGTATAAATTAATTCGCCCGCGCGGAGATACGAAGTCATCGGCAAGCAATAAAAAGAAAAAGCGAAAAAAGGAACCCGTCACCATGCTTTTTGATCTGAATACTGATCCTGCAGAGCAAAACAACCTTGCTAATGTTCGCCCACAATTGGTTAAAAAGCTTAACGCATTGCTGACTGCGGAACGGGTGGATGAACCTGCAGGGTTTGCCAATACCTATCATACGTGGAACGCGAAAACCAAAAATGGTTCCCTTGGTTCGCCTTCGAATTGGTCGGAGTATATTTATGAAAATGCGGAAGTGATGTATATGAAGGAAAGTGGCGCACCCAAATCTCATTGGTGTGCTCGGATTCGAGAGGGAACGGCGGTCGCATTGAAAGAAACTAATTTTCTGGGCCTCGAGGTAAGCGGAGTTCTTGTCGTAAAGAAGGGAGCAAAAGTAAGTGCAAGAAATGAACTGAGAGTCTCTCATGCAGGGCAAGTCAACCTGCAAGGAGGGATGATCGGATCTGATCGTTGGCTTGAGATAAAAAAGGGGGGAGTCCTTAAGGGACACGGAATGATTAAAGGAGATCTTTATAACCAAGGAACATTTGCTTTGCAGATGGACAAACCTATACAGGTTGATGGTTCCGTGAATTTGTCCGGTAGGTTAGAGTTATTAAAAACAGGTACAATCAATAATGGTGAAAGTTATACCGTACTTCAGGCAAATTCGGTTTCAGGAGGTTTTGAGAATGATGAGGTGTCAATTGGCGGTAAAAGTTTTTCGGTCTTCTACACTCCGACCTCGGTGACCGTGAAAGCAAAGTAGCAGGCATTTCTTTAACTCTAATTTCCGCCCTGTAAAATTGAAAATTTGAGGGGTTTTTAAAAGTACCTTCATCATATTTGTTTTACTTTATCAAAACTGATCGGTTGCACGCCCTGCTTTTTTTGTTCATCAAAAAGTATAACCCGATTAACCAACCAACCCTCAAATTGCCATGAATAAACAGCCCGTTTCTCTCCCCTTAAGTCGAAGATCCTTTGTCAGAGCAGCTGCAGTAACATCGGTAGTGGCTGGATTTCCCGCTATCACTCATTCCAAATCTCCCAATGGGAAACTTGCGATTGGATTGATCGGGGTAGGGGGGCGAGGTCGCGGACATGTTGCGGGTTGTCGAAATGAACAGGTAGTATCTCTTTGCGATGTGAATAAGAAAAATCTCGATGGTGCCGCTCGTTTTCCTTGGTGCAAGGATGCCCGCACAACCTCCGACTTTCGTAACTTTTACGAAAAGATTGATGATCTCGATGCAGTGGTGGTTTCGACCACCGAGCACACTCATGCCTTTGCCACGCTTCCTGCCTTGCAGGCAAAAAAGCATGTTTATTGTGAGAAACCTCTCACCCGCGATGTTCATGAGTGTAGAATTATCACCGAAGCTGCAGCCAAAGCAGGTGTGCAGACTCAGATGGGGACACAGATTCATGCCGGGGAGAATTTCCGTCGGGTGGTGGAACTGATTCAATCGGGAGCGATTGGGGAAGTACGGGAGGCGCATACCTGGGTGAGCCGGGCATGGGGTTGGAAGAGTCCGGCCGATGATACCCCCAAGGAAGCCCATCCAATTCCTGAATTTTTAGACTGGGATTTGTGGATCGGTCCCGCTCCTTTTCGTCCCTTTAATAATGTCTATTTTCCCGGTCCCAAATGGTACCGATGGTGGGACTTTGGAAACGGGACCATGTCAGACTTGGGCAGTCATCGTAACGACCTCCCTTGGTGGGCCCTAAAGTTAGACGCGCCTCTCACCATTGAGCCTCTTACTGGTCCGAAGCCACATCACGACCTTGCACCTGCATCTATGAGTGTGAAGTATACTTTTGCCGCTCGGGGCGAAGGGTACCCGGGGGTTGAGCATACTTGGTATCAGGGGACCGAGAAACCCAAGATTTGGCATGACAAGAAGATTCCCCAATGGGGTAACGCGACCCTCTTTATCGGAGATAAGGGAATGGTTATTTCCGATTACGGTAAGCATGCACTTTTACCCGAAGATAAGTTCAAAAATTTCGAACGGCCTGCGCGATGGATTGAACCTTCTCCAGGACAAATGGCTGAATGGATCCGGGCATGCAAGGGAGAAGGTCCTGAAGCTTTGTGCAACTTTGCTTATGCCGGGCCGCTCACCGAAGCCAATCATTTAGGCAATGTTGCCTATCGGGCTCAAAGTAAGCTCGATTGGGATGCCAAGAACATGAAGATTCCCAATGCCCCCGAAGCTGAAAAGTATTTGGGGAGAACTTACCGCAAGGGTTGGAAACTTGTCTGATTATTCATTTTATGAAAATACCATTCACTATTGTATGTGCCCTGCTTTCACTTACCGGTACACTTATATTTTCGAGTTGTTGCACACCAGCTCCCCAATTTCCTAATGAAGACTCAAGTGATCGGTTGCAAATCATCGACACTCACATCCACCTCTACGATACCAACCGCTCACAAGGGGTGGATTGGCCTCCGGTGACGGACAAGGTTTTGTATCGTCCAGTTCTTACCGAAGACTTCGATAAAGTAGCAGATCGGGAAGGTATTGCATCCACTGTAATTGTGGAAGCGAGCAGTCGCGTGGAGGACAACCAATGGATGCTTGATTTGGTTAAGGACAACCCGGATCGTTACTTGGCATTGGTGGGCAACCTGCCCATTGGTACGGATGAGTTCACCGGCTTGATTGACCGGTTCTCCAAAGATTCCCGCTTTGTCGGGCTCCGGATGAGGGATCGCCCTGGTGGAGATGCCGTCTTCACCGATGCGGTCTGGAGAGACTTGGCTATCCTGGAAGAAAAAGGTCTAACCCTTGATGTCCTTATCAATAATTTTTCCATCGACGAGGTCACTGAGGTTGCCAAGCGACTACCTGATTTGAAGATCATGATTAATCACTTGGGTGGCTTGAATATTACCAATGATCCCTTTGATGAAAAATGGAAGACAGCAATGGAGAAAGCAGCACTTCATGAAAATGTGTACTGTAAAATAAGCGGTATTTTCCAGCGAGCTGGGGTAAATCCTACACCCAAGAATCGATCTTTTTACTCACCCGTATTTAAGGTTGTTTTCGACGCCTTTGGGGAAGACCGTGTAGTGTATGGAAGCAACTGGCCCGTAACGGATCGGGGAGGGAGTTATTTCGAGCAATTAAGTATTATTCGTGACTACTTTAGTTCTACGGTTTCGCGGCTTGCAGAAAGCGAACAAGGGGATCACATTGCAAAAAAACTTTTCCGGGAAAATGCAATCAGGTTTTACGGACTCGAATAAGTTGTAGAAGATCTTCTGCTTAAAAGCTCGGATAACTTTTAATCGATAAACGAGCAAATGTATTCACAGGTGCCCTCCTTCACTTCGATGGTGAAACCACTGTTTGCCGGAACATCAAAGGATTGATTTTCGCCGTAGGATGTTGATTCTTCGGCATCGTCTATAAAAACTTTACAGGTACCGGCAATGATCTCCATTTTTTCTGCCTGTTCGGTATTGAAATGATAACTTCCTGGATAAATGAGCCCAAGCGTTTTCTTGGCACCATCTTCCATAACAATCGAGTGACTTACTACTTTACCGTCAAAGTAGATGTTCGCTTTGGCGTGAACGGTTACATTCTCAAAATTTATATTATTCATAAAATGTCGGGTTTAAGGAATGGTTGTAAAAAATTTCATTACATCGGTGCTATACGTTTTGAGCCAACATCCGTAGTCAGCAAAACATGGGCATCAAAACTTTCGGCAAGTAACTGATTTTTAATGTCTGAGGACTGAGGATCATTCCAAAGATTATGGTGTTCCCATGGGTCATTTACCATGTCGAAAAGTTCACCCACGCCTTTACCGTGATAAACACAGAGTTTATGTGAGCGGGTACGGTACATCGTTGCATAGGTCCCGTCACCACCAGTGAAGTGAGGGTCAAGTGCGTCGAAATATTCACTGCGTACAAACTGACGATGCTCGGTTCCTTTTGAACTTCCCGAGAGAATAGGTAATAAACTTTTACCCTGAAAATAATCAGGCAGGGGGATTCCGGCTACTTCGAGAAGGGTTGCTGATAAATCCATCATCTCCACTAAGGCGTCACACTTTTGATTTTGGACAAAGCTAGTTGGCCAGGAAAAGATAAGGGGTACGCGAACCAATCCTTCGTAGAAACGGCACCCTTTGTACATCAAGCCATGATCCCCCAAGGATTCTCCATGATCGCTAGTAAAAATAATCACGGTATTGTCCCGCTGACCGGTATCATCCAAAGCCTGTAAGATTCTTCCAAACTGATCATCAATCTGGGCGATCATTGCATAATAACGGGACTGGGCAAGTTTGGCCCCGTGTTCTTCAGGCGTACGAATTTCGTCCTGGAAATCACACTTTGCGAGTTCTGCCTGTGCGTCTAAGTCACTGTCTTTAAAGTGAGGTCCAGGCATCTGGCTCGGATCGAATTCATCGGCATAGGACTTGGGCGGGATAAAAGGGGGATGCGGGTCGTAAATATTAACATTCAGCATCCAGGGCTGCTCTCTTTTTTCTTTTATAAATTCAATGGATCTTTCTGATGCCCAAGTTGTTTGATGCAGTTCAGTCGGTACCCGGTCTTCACTCTCCCGCAGTTCATTGAGGTTTCCGCCTCTTTCTTTTACCCAGTCTGCATAGTCATGACCTTCCTTCCAATCATCACGCGGGGCATGGCTAAATTTCCAGTACCGAAATCCGTCATCCATTCGAGGTTCGGTTCTTTTACCTGAGCTTTGGAGGTGGAACTTTCCGACCATTCCACAGTCGTACCCAGTATTTGCAATGAGTTTACTGATCAGAGGAGGCCAGTCCGGGAAACTTTCGTTACCGTTGCGTGTGTTGTGTACGCGGCTTGGGTAGAGCCCGCTCATGAAGCTTGCCCGACTTGGTGTACAGATTGGGCTTTGGCAATAGGTGTGGGTAAAGGCGGTTCCTTCTGACACCAGTTGATCGATGACTGGGGTACGAACGAAGCGATTTCCCAGGACACCGATGGTGTCAAAGCGCTGCTGGTCGGTACAGTACCAAAGGATATTCGGGTGTTTATTCATTTTAAGATTGAGGGGGGTCGGTACTAGACTCTTTTTGTTTTCTTTTCCAGATAATTAACAAGACAGCAGTGCTTAACAGACACAGAGAAATCGGACGGGTGAGAAGGGGGAGATAACTGCCTCCACTGGCCATGAGTCCGGCACAAAGGTTTTCCTCAGCAATGGGAGCCAAAACAAAACCAATCACAAAAGCGGCAAGTGGCAACTTCGCTTTTTCCATTTGCCACCCAATGATGCCAAAGATCAACATCACAGATACATCAAACCACATCCCATTTAATGCGTAGGCACCCCAGATACAGCAACCAGTTACCAGGGGAAAGAGAATCTTTTTGGGAATGGAAGAAAGCTTGGCAATCCATTTGGCACAGCCAACCATAATTATGAACATCATGACATTGGCAACCAGGACAGTTCCTATGATCGCATGAACGGCCTCGGGGTTTTGCCGGAAGAGCAGGGGCCCCGGTTGCAATCCATGTACGATCAGGGCACCCAGGAGAACCGCTCCAATTACGCTTCCTGGTATGCCAAGTGAAATTAATGGAATTAAGGCACCTCCCACAGTTGCATTATTCGCAGCTTCCGATGCAATAATTCCCTCTTCGCTACCCTTTCCAAATTTTTCAGGCTGTTTCGAGCCCCTTTTAGCTGCCATGTAAGCTGCTAAAGACCCAATATTGGCACCTATGCCGGGCAGAATCCCAATGAAGGCCCCGATTAATGATGATCGTACGAGATTAAAAAGATTTGAAAGCCAAACCGGAAGGGCAACCCAAGCGGAGTCATTTCCTGATACTTCTTCAATTTTTCCATCCTTGGATGTGAGATCCTGAAGGATTTTTCCGATAGCAAACATTCCAATAAGCACAGGGATTAATCGGAAACCTTCGTTCATGAATGTCAGGCCGAAAGTCCAGCGAAGCTCGCCAGATGCCGGGTGCATGCCGGGCATGGCCACGAGAACCCCCAGGCTTCCTGCGAGCAGACCACGGGCTCGGGTTGAGTCGCCGATTCCTGCAAGCATGGCAAGAGCGAGAACAACCATAGAGAAAAGTTCGAAAGGACCAAGCATGGTGGAGATGTCAGCCATTGGTTCAGCAAGTTGCCAAAGAGCAAACCAAGAAATTATTCCTCCCACTAGGGATGCCCCGACACCCAGGCCAAGTGCCCGTCCAGGTTGCCCCGAGGTTGCCATAGGAAAGCCGTCGAGTGTGGTCATAATAGCGGCGGGAGTACCAGGCATGCGTAACAGAGTGGCACTAATCAGGCCCCCGCTTACCGCACCCACATACATGGCTACAAGTAATACGAGGCCGTTGACCGGTTCCATGGAAAAGGTTAAGGGGAGGGAGAGTGCGATAAGCATGGTCCCTGTCAATCCGGGAATAGCTCCCACCGTAATTCCCAAAGTTGTTCCTAGAAAAACCAACCAAAGGATACTGGGTGTGCTAAAAAGATCGATCATGCAGATTTAGTCTCTCGGATGACAAAAAGGAAGCAGACGGCGGTCATACACAGTATGATCCATTCAAGAGGAGGCAGTGCAGTGGGTTTTTCAATCGTGATGCCTTGTAGTTTTTGGCTTCGATCTGAGATGGTTTTTTGCAGTTCCTGTCCAACCTGAATCACTGGATCCATGTGGAGGTTTTGAAAGCTTTCTTTTATTTCTTTTGTGACCATTGCTTTGTCGAGAAGGTTTTGAAGATAAGCAATTCGTTCTGGTGGAGTATTTTTGGGTGCCCACCAAAATTGCATAAGGTCATGAGTGGCCCGAACATCCTGTTCCAGTGCAGTGCTGAGATTTGGGAAAGATGATTCCCTTTCTTCTCCAAGAGAAGCAAGGGCTTTGATTCCCGCATCCTTGAATTGTTGATATTCGGCTAGGGAAAAACCTGTGAGGTCAATATGACCCCCTTTCAATTGGGCCAGTCTTTTGGCACCTCCTCCAGTCTGAGTAAAACGAAATTTTACTCCTGATTTTCCATTTTGAAGAAAAAGAGCGGAATAATGATTGGGAGCTCCGAGATTTGTTCCATAAACTAATTGGTAGGGGCGATCCCTGGCCTCTTCCATCAGTTCATCCAATGAATCGTAGGCTGAATCTTCTTTCACTGCAACCACCACACCACTTCTTCCCGTTGCGGCGATTGGTTCGAAATCCTCGGGCCCCCAATCGGCATTTCCATAATGCTTTGCAGTGTAGATCCCGTCGTGAAGGCATAGGATTGTATGTCCGTCCGGGGTCGCGTTTTTCGCACTTCGACTTCCGATGGTACCACCGGCTCCGGCAATATTTTTAATCACAATTGGCTGAGGGCATAGTTTATTTTTACGAATTGCTTTTTGAAAAATGCGAACAAACACATCACTGCCTCCTCCTGCTGCGAATGGAACAATTACGGTAATAGGCTTTTGGGGATATCCAGATAATGTTTCAATTACCAGAACACAACCAACTAAAATTAAATTCAAATATCGATAGAGAAAAGTCTGCCGTATGGGAAATAAAAACATAGAATCAAGTTAATCTCACTCGGTGATATTGGAAAGGCCTAAGCAATTTTTTAAAAGAAAGGTATTTTAATTAAAACGGTTACTATTGAGTCACGGTTTTACTAACAAGGGCGGTTTTTACACGAATTAATTCTGTTTGATGGCAAATTTTGCAAACTTTTCTTTGGTTTTGCCGATATGTGTATAATCAGGAGTCTCGGGATAACTGATGAGGAAATTATTTTCATCGATCAGGTTTAGGAAATAGTGGGTTGATCCTTCGGGAATAGTAAAACTGACTTTTTCACCCGGAGATTCCTGTCCTTTGATTCTGGACCATTCTTCATATAGTTTCCCTCCATTAAAAGTGTAAATCAGATCTGCCCGAAATACTTCTGACCCTCTGGTACGAATAGTGAACTCAATGATGTTGTTTTTAATTCCATGTGAAATAACCTGTGGTGTTTGGTTCTTCTCCACTCCTATTCTGCGTGCATGTGGGTTGTAGTAAGGATAACTTGCATCCATCTCATTGAGAGCTTTTGACAGTTTTTGATTTAATTCTTTGGTTAAGTCAGGTCGTTTGGAACTTAGATCGTTTGCTTCTTCAATATCCACTCGTACTTGCTTTTCTTCTTCTTCGTGGTAAAGCTCATAAAGTTCAAGTTCGGGATTATTTTGGTGATATTTATGATCATAGTTTCGGATGAGTTTGAATCCTTTTACCCGAATGGAACTTTCAAAAGCGGCACTGTTAGGGAAATGCCAAACCATTGAATCTCTTACCTTACCATTTTTACCTATTATTAAATTTGAATCTGTTGGATTATTTAGGAGCAAGTCTTTTAAGTCAGCTCCATCCAAGTTTTTTCCATCCGGTTTAGGGGTTCCGGTCAAGGTCAGGAGAGTGGGATAAAAATCCAGTCCGTTTACCATTACATCAGATTCAATTCCCTCTTTGATACCCGGGCCAGTTATAATTAATGGGACGCGTGTGCCTCCTTCCATTAGTGAAATCTTTCCCTTATCCAAGGGATAATTATCGGTGATAACCTCCCTCGGGTGTCCTTCCATACCTCCATTGTCGGAGGTAAAAATGACATATGTATTCTCAACGAGCTTATGTCCAGGCCACCGTGGATCTTCTGTGTTGTTCAAGTAATTAAAAATTTTACCCATGTAATAATCAAGTTCTTCCACCATGGCGCAATAGAATGGATTATTTTGCCCTTTTTTTGTCCAGCCTTGGTTGTCCGTTGGTCTTTCAACTCCAAGTTTCTTGCAGTATTTTTCAAGGAGCTTTTCAGAGCGAGTGTGAATGGGCGTGTGTACGAGCCAAGTGGCGTAGTACAGGAAGAAAGGTTTGTCGTGGTTCTCCTTCAAAAAGCTTAGGGCATCTTCACTGGTTTGATGATAGGGATAGCCATTTTCATCTAACCGGAAGGGATCTTTTGCTCGAGTGGAGGCAAACCCTTCAACTCGGCTGGGCATACCTGATCTCGCTCCACGGCTGCTTTGCGTCCATGTGAATCCCTGATCTTCAGGCTGTGGGAAAGCCTTATGATCAACGGCCATGTGCCATTTTCCAGAATGCCCAGTGACGTATCCATTTTGTTCTAAAACCCGGGCGATAGTCATTTCGTTTTCGGGCATTCTGCCACTGTACCAGGGGGCGATCATGGTCCAGCCAAATTTATGGTGCGGGGTAGGGGGGGCTCCTCCCACCACATGGGTCTTTTGGGCCCGGGCTGGATGGTTTCCACTCATGATCGCACAGCGAGAAGGTGCACAGGTGGGAGCTGGTGAGTAGGCTTGCCAAAACTTTACTCCTCTTTCAGCAAGGCTGTCGATATTGGGAGTTTCCATAGGGGAGGGCTCATCAATGTCATAGCATTTTACATCCTGCCAACCCAGGTCGTCGGTAAGGATTAAGACCACATTGGGTTTAGATGGGCGATCCTTGGCAATGATCGCAATGGGTAAAAAGATAATCAATAAAGCGGTGGACAAAATTTTCATGGAGGAAGAAATGGTTGAGTTAGACTTTTAGTTTAGGGAGGAGACTCGAAAGTTAGGAAAGTAAGAAAAAACAGATAACAGAAATTACAACTGCTCCGAGAATATTCAATACCAGTCCTTCACGGGCCATTTTACCCACGGTAATTTCACCGGTGCCAAAAACCACTGCATTGGGAATCGTTGCAACAGGTAGCATGAAGGCACAACTTGCACTCATCGCCGCAGGTATCATTAAAAGGATTGGATCTAAATTCGAAGCAGTTGCGGCGGCTCCGAGTATGGGCATCAAAACATTAGTGGTGGCTGTATTGCTGGTCATTTCTGTGAGAAAGGTAACCAGAAGACAAATTCCAAGCAGTAATCCGAAAAGAGGGAGGTTCTCAATACCCGAAAATACGCTGGCAATGGTTGCACTCAGACCGGACTGCTTAAAGGCTTCACCTAGGCAGAGTCCGGCACCAACCAATACCAGCATTCCCCAGGGGATTTGGTTGGCAGTCTTCCAGTCAAGGAGGCGATCTCCTTTACCACCCCCACTGGGCAGGCAGAAAAGAGTAATGACTGCAATAAAGGCAACACTGGCATCATTGGCATTGGGCAGATCCAACCAGGTTTTCCATCCACCAAATGGTTCGGAACGGGTGACCCATGCAAGTGCGGTTAGTCCGAACACAAGGAGGGTTCGAACTTCAGCTACTCGCCATTTTCCCGGATGAGGGAGTGAGATTTCCTTATTGCCGGTGATTCCACGGGATAACCAAAGCCAGATAACAAGGACCATAATGATTGTCACCGGTATTCCAAATTTCATCCATTCACTAAATGAGAGTTCCGGATATCCTAGGTCAGAATAAGCACCTATCATTACAAGATTGGGAGGAGTCCCAATCGGGGTTCCAATACCTCCGACATTGGCGGCAAAAGCGATACCCAGAAGTAAAGGAATGGTCAATTGGTTATTACGGCTTCCCTGTATTACGGCAAGAGCCATGGGTAACATCATCAATGTAGTGGCCGTGTTTGAAATCCACATGCTTAGAAAAGCCGTCGCGATCATAAACCCGAGAATAAGAAATTTTTCGCCGCTCGGACAGGCATTGACCATCATCAGGGCAATTCTTTTGTGGGCTCCACTTTTTTCCATCGCTTTGGAAAGAAGAAAACCACCAAAGAGTAGAAGGACAAGTGGGTGGCCGTATTTTTCTCCCACAACTTTTGGACTTAAAACTCCAAAGAGAGGCAGTAGGGAAAGAGGAAGGAGAGAGGCGATAGGAATGGGTACCGCTTCGAATATCCACCAGAGTGCTGTCCAAATTGCGATCCCAAGTGTGATGACCGCTTCGGTTTCCATCTCACCAAAGTGATGAAAAAACCAACTTATCAGAATTGCAAGGGCCGGGGCAGCCAAAAGCATAGGATTTCTTCCTTTCGAATCCTGTGAGTCTGATAAACTTTTCTCCTTATTGGACATTTCAATCTTATTAGAACAAATCACTATTTAGATTCCGATTTTATTTTACGCATAAATCGATGTGGGAAAGAATGGGCTCATGAAGTTTTTCATTTTACTTTCTCTGTTCACGAGTTTCATTTTTTCTTTGGATGCTAAGTCCCGTCCCAATGTAATTGTCGTGCTGGTTGATGATATGGGGTACTCCGATCTTGGATCATTTGGCGGAGAAGTCAGTACTCCTCACTTGGATCGTTTAGCTAAAAACGGGTTGCGATTTACTCAAAATTATAATTCTGCTCGTTGCTGTCCGTCCCGGGCTTCTTTGCTCACTGGGCTTTATTCTCACCAAACCGGGATTGCAAATTTTACGGGTCGGGATTCGACGGATCGCTTGGGCCCAGCTTATCTTGGGAAACTGAACAAGCAATGTATGACCTTAGCAGAGGTTCTCAAGGGAGTGGGTTACTCGACCTATGGAGTGGGGAAGTGGCATGTTGGCCACGAGGAAATTCCCACAGAGCGTGGATTTGATGAATACTATGGATATATCCGTGGGCATAGCACCAGTCAGTGGAAAGCAGGCAATTACCAGAGGTTACCCGGAGGCAGAAAAGAGGAATTGAAATATGAAAACGACGAGTATTATGCAACCGATGCTTTCAATGATTATGCAATCGAGTTTCTTAGCCAGGCTCAGAAAAAAGAAGAGCCCTTCTTTCTATATCTTGCTCATTCCTCACCCCATTTTCCCTTGGAGGCACCAGCTGAGACCCGGGACTCTTACCTTAAGACTTATCGTAAGGGTTGGGACAAACTTCGAAAAGTACGTTTTGAAAAACAAAAACGACTGGGACTGGTAACGGATTCGTGGAAATTTACTGAGCTTTCCGATGTACCGGTTGACCGCGATGACATTGCCAATCAATATGCTGGAAAACCAAACCCTAACTGGAAGGATATACCTCAAAACCGTCAGGAAGACCTTGTTTACCGAATGGCTACTTTTGCCGCAATGATCGACCATGTGGATCAGGGGATTGGCAAAATCCTATCGCTTTTGGAAAAGGGTGAAGATCTTGAAAATACCCTCATTCTATTCACCAGTGATAATGGAGCCTGCTACGAATGGGGGCCCTTTGGTTTCGATCAAAGCAGTCGTAAAGGTTTCACCAAGCTTCACGAGGGAAAGGAATTAGAACAGGTTGGAGGTCCGGGCACGTATCATTCGGTGGGGAGTGCTTGGTCCTGCTTGAGTAATAGTCCATTGCGTATGTATAAGCATTTCAACCATGAGGGTGGCAATTGTAGCCCACTACTTGTGCATTGGCCAAAGGGAATAATAGATACCGACCGTTGGATTCGCTCCCCTGTTCACCTCATAGACTTTATGCCTACGATCCTAGAAGTTTCCGAAGCTCATTACCCAAAAAGCTTTAAAGGCGAAGACTTGATTCCGGTTGAGGGAAAAAGTCTTGTCCCTTTCTTCAATGGGGTAAGGGATACAGGCGATCGTGTTCTTTGTTTTGATCATTTTGAATCAAGTGCGATTCGTAAGGGTGATTGGAAACTGGTGCGTGGAAACAACCGATATAAGAATCGGACTTGGGAACTTTATAACTTAGCTGAGGACCGATGCGAAACGAACAATCTAATTGATTCTCAGGCGGCCAAAGCAGAAGAACTGGAGGCTGAGTGGTTGCAGTGGGCAAAGCGGGTTAAGGTCAGTCCTTACTACAGTCATGCAGTAGAAAATCCAGCCAAGGTGAGAAAGAAGATGAAGAAAGATACTCACGGATTTTATATTTTTAAACATGGGGACGAGGTAGCTCGTGAGTACGCACCTAAGTTTGCTCAGAAATCCATAGAGATAAAACTTTCCATTACACGAGGGAAGGAAAAGAGCGGAGTTTTGATTTCCCATGGCGGAAACCGCAGTGGTTATTCTCTTTATCTCGTTGATGGAAGGCCGGTTTTTTCCTGTCGTTTGGAAGGAGCCTTACACACTATTCGGGCAACCAAAATTCTCCCTAAGGAACGAGCTTCCCTGTCAGCAGAACTTTTACACGATGGGAGAGTATTCCTTAAAATTGATGGCAAAGTGGAAGGGGCAGGAAGACTATCGGGGCTTTTTAATAGCCATCCTCAGGATCCGCTTGAGATTGGAAATGATTCTCAGTCTACAGTGGTAGCATATGATTCAAGTTCACGCTTTAAAGGCAGGCTCCATGAGGTTAAGCTCAAGCTTAAATAGTAAACAAATATATTTATCTAAATCAGAATGAACTTAATAAAAACAGTCTGCCTCTTCTTATCATTAGCCCTATTTGCATCCGCAAAAAATGAAAACCCCGATCTAAACTTTGGTAAACAAGTCAGCGATAGTGGAATTCGGCATTCATTTTTAATCTGCGGAAACAAAACTGTCCTTATAAATGAGGATAATCAGATTGTATGGCAAACCAACGGGTATGGACGGGATGGATTTGTTTTGGGGAATGGAAATATTTTGGTTTCGGTGGGAAATATGGCGAAAGAAATTACTCGTGAAGGGAAGCTGGTATGGAGTTATAAATTGAGTAAAGGGAATAAAGAACTGGGGACTTGCATGCGGCTTGAGAATGGAAATACATTGGTTGTCGAGCGGGGTGTAAAGCCACAATTATTGGAAGTCGATCTAAAGGGATCCATTGCTGTGCGCGTCCCCCTTCAACCCGATACCAATAATGCTCACATGCAAACCCGGATGGCTCGCAAACTGCCTAATGGAAATTATATTGTTCCCCACCTGCTCGCTTTTGCTGTAAAGGAATATAATCCGAATGGTACTGTAGTAAGGACCATTAAAACGGATTTGACTGAGTTGGGTGGGCGTAAACAGAGAAATTGGCCATTTACTGCAATTCATTTAAAGGGTGGAAACCTTCTGGTTAATTTAACCAATGGAAATAAAACCGTAGAGTTCAATCGGAATGGAAAAGTTGCCTGGCGGGTGGATAATTCTGATGTGGGGGGAAGGTTTGCCGACCCATGTGGAGGGCAGCGTTTAGCGAATGGGAATACGATTATCTGTAGTTACGGGCAAAAAAAGGGAGATATGCCAAAACTTTTTGAGATAAACCGAAATAAGGAAGTGGTTTGGGAATATTTTAATCCTCAAGTCCGCGCTCATGAAGTTCATGTGATTAGTACCAACGGAGAAGCTGAAGGCTTTATTAAATAATTATAGTTAACTTCCTTACTATGAATAATCTTAATTCCTTAGTTGAATTATGAAAAATAAATTAGTTTTTCTTTTATTCCCCATTTTCTTCTCCGGTTGCTCCGTTTTCGAGTCACAACAAATTAAGGAGTTTTCTATGACTTGGAAAGTAGACCGCAATCAAAACAACAAGGGGCATAATCTGGTTGAATTTGAATTTGTGGATTTTCCAGGCCATGTAATTGGTCATTACTCAAATGGTCTAATTGATCACTTGGAGCAACAGGGTAAGGAAGAGGTCATTATTCAAATTGAAATAACCCGTGATATTTTCGATGAAGTAATTGGGTATAGCGAATCTGATATTGCTGGCTACGATGGAAATGCTTCCACTTTTTCTTATTATGGTACAAATGGAGATCCTCCTGTTTCACCCTTTGAATAAAGATAGTTTTTATTTTAAACCCTTTATGAATTTTTCAAGAAGGGAGCGAAGACTGGAAAAGAGTTAACAATGCCATTAAAATGAATATGGCGTGCCTTCAATTTATAAACTTATTTACTATGAGTAGATTATTCTTTCTCTCTTTGCTTTTCTTAATGGTTTCCTGCTTGGATTTCGGTGACGATATCGAACTGGATGGAGCCGTGATCATGTGGAAAGAAATGAATTATGTATCCAAGCTTACTGGGGTAGTTTTTCCTGATGGAACGGAACCTATTGGCTATTACTTTTTGGGATCTGGGATCGATCGATCTTTGGCCTTAAAAGTGGCTATCCCTGAAGCTGAAAAAGAAGTTTTTATGAGAAACGATATTTTTAAAAAAGGTAGTAACTCAAAGTCTGATTATCATTTTGCTCAGAAACAAAAATGGTGGAAGGTGGAGGAACTAAAGGATCGAATTGATCGAGCACTCGAGCTTCCTAAGTTAAAATTTGTTGAATGTATTCTTGGGCGGGAAGACGGTAATCTATATGCCTATGTGACATGGTTTGAAATCTAAGAATAAAACGAATGAAATTTTCAGATTTTGGTAAACGGTTTGCCGGTGAGATAGGCATTGGCGAGTTGATGGATGATTTAGGGGATGCCCTCGTCTCTGATCCTGCGCCCTTGATGCTTGGTGGTGGGAACCCGGCTCATATAACGGAAGTTCAGGCTTTATTCCGGTCAAGGATGAAGGATATTCTTTCCAGTGCGGGAGAATTTGAGCGAGTAATTGGAAACTATGACACTCCGCAAGGTGCTAAGGCATTTGTAGGTGCCTTGGCCGATTTGTTTCGTGATGAGTTCGGGTGGAGTATCGGACCTGAAAATATTGCCCTGACCAATGGAAGTCAGAATGCCTTCTTTTCTCTTTTTAATTTATTCGCAGGGAAGTTTGAAGGTGGGCACTCAAAGCAGATTCTTTTGCCGCTGGCCCCTGAATATATCGGTTATTCCGAAGTGGGCTTGGAACCTAATTTTTTCCAAGCCAATCGTCCAGAGATCGAATTATTAGATGAAAGATTATTTAAGTACCGAGTTGATTTTGACCGACTGAAAATGGACGATAATATCGGAGCTGTTTGTTTTTCCAGACCAACTAACCCGACTGGTAATGTGGTAACAGATGAAGAGGTGTCCCGACTTCGAGAACTTGCCAATGCTCAGGGTATTCCTCTGATTATTGATAACGCGTATGGCACGCCTTTTCCCAATATTATTTATTCGAAAGTACAGCCGGTTTGGGATGAAAATATTGTACTCTGCTTAAGTTTGTCCAAGTTTGGGTTGCCCAGTTTGCGCACGGGTATCGTGATTGCCCGGGAAGAAATCATTCAGGTTATTTCTCGAATGACTTCTGTTTTTAGTCTTGCTCCGGGTAGTCTCGGACCTGCTCTCGCTTTGGACTTGGTAAAGAGTGGTGAAATTACCAGAGTGAGTAATGAAGTGGTTAAACCATTTTACGAAGAGAAGGCCAATAGGGCTGTGGCACAACTTCGAAGAGAAATGGGTGACCATATTCCGATGAGGATTCATAAGCCCGAAGGAGCCTTGTTCCTATGGCTATGGTTTGAAGGTCTACCCATAAGCAGTCAGGAACTGTATCAAAGACTCAAGAAAAAGGGGGTGCTCGTGGTGTCCGGCCATTATTTCTTTCCCGGTATGGAAGAAGACAACTGGGATCATAAGAACCAGTGTATCCGAGTTACTTATGCTCAGGACGATGTAGTTGTTAAGCAGGGGATCAGTCTAATTGCTGAAGAAATGAGGAAGTTTTACAAATAAAAATGCTTGAACCAAATTTTTGGTTCAAGCATTTTACTCAAAAAATTAATTTTGATGTGATTTGGAATTTATTGCACCTAATCATAAAATTCCGTTACAAAACGGAATGATCATGAAATTAGGATGCAACAACTTCTTTGGCACAAGGACCTTTTTGTCCTTCACCCACTTCAAATTCAACGGTTTCACCGTCATTTAGGGAAGCGTACCCACCATCATTTTTGATTTCCGAATGATGAACGAAGAGATCTTTTCCTCCGTCATCTGGAGTAATAAATCCATAGCCTTTATCGGCATTGAACCACTTAACTGTACCTTTCATACTACTTATAATTTTGTTTTGATTATGTTGGTGTATCAAAAGAGAATGAAACACCTTTTGTATATCGGTGCCGATTACATACTAAATGTAGATAATCAACGGGGATAGACAATTAACATCAAATACATTCCTGCAATAAGGTCAAATTTATATGTCGAAATTCTTTTATGGTTAAAAGTTCTTGAAAATGTATTTTTTCGGTGATTTGATTTGATTTCGATTTTGGATTCTTTTTTTGGAAATAATCCTAAATTCTAATTTTTTTACAGTAGCATTTCGTAATAATTTATTAATCGAAAATGATAATGTTCTGATCGCTGTCTAAAAAGTTATTGGAGGTATGTCAGTCACTAATAAATCTCTGGTTGTAAAAGGTATATTATTGCAACTAGATTAGACTTTTAATCAGGATTTATGCTTGAGTTCACGAGAAAAATAATCTCTGCATAAATTTTTTCATAGCCAGAAAATTTTATCTATGTTCCTGTTGTGAAGTAAAGCCTACCCTTTTACTTAATTATCCTCCCTGAAAACAAATATTTTATGAGTATACTTTCTGTTTCTTTTCCTTCTATCCTTCTCGTGCCAGTCATGAGTGTTCTTCCGTTTTTCGGAATCAACTTTCCTAAAACTCCATCTGCAGACCCCGAGACTGATGCGAGTCGTTATCAAACTGTGGCTCAACAAATTGATCAAGGAGGAGTGCTTTATGGCTATGTAAGTGTCGATGGCGACTTGACTGCCCTGTTTCAATATCTCGATTCCTTCATGACCGGCATGAAGGAGTTTGATCAAAGCGTGCCGGAGTTTGATGCCAAATCTTTGCTTAAGATTTCCGGACTTGATTCTATCTCAGCATTGGGACTGAGCTCCATTCGGGTGGAGGATGGATTTCGCAATAAAGTATACCTGCATACTCCAGCGGGAAGGACAGGTTTTCTGGCGTTGTTTGGAAACGAATCAAAACCTTTTGAAGTTTTGGAGCTGGCACCGTCAGGAACAGATCTTGTATTCGAACAGGTTATAAATTTAAAAACTTTTTACGATAATGTGGTTATGCAAACTCTTGGTGGCGGTCCTCTTACTGGTAATACGCCTCCACTTGGCCAGCAGGGAATGATGTTGAAAATGATGGCGGACGGTTTCATGAAGCAACCTCTGCAACCAGGATTATCTTTTACCATGGAAAAGCTTTTAGCCGATCTCGATACTAAACTCACAGTGATTGTCGATGGGGATCCGAACAGGATGGTCAATGTTCCAGATACAGAAGAAGTAATTCAAATCCCTCAAATCCAAGGTGCGATTCTTGCAGATGGCTTGGGATGGATAGCCGAGGAGATAATAAAAATGCTCGAGCCTGAACTTGCCCGAGCTCAAGGGATGAAGGTTGTACAGGGTGATAATTGGTCTGGTATCCAATTGGATATTAATGCTCCAATTACTTCCAAACGGGAAAAAAAAGAAATTAGAGATTTCGGCTGGTCAACTGCCATTCTTGCCCACCACCGTCCAAGTGGAAAACTAATTGCTTCTTCAAGTAAGCAATTTGCAGAACGACTCTTCGCCACCAATGAAAAGCTTAGTCGGGATCCGGTTTTTCAGAAAACAATGAAGGATCTTCCCATGAAAGGAACAGCCATATCTTATGTATCTCCCGTCTTTATGACCGAGTTAAGAGATGTCATTCATAAAGCAATCGATTTGGAAAATCCGGAGGAAAAAGAATCCAAAAGAGAGGACCGATTTGGGGCATATTCGATGCTCGATCTTTTTCTGCCTGAAGGAGCACTAGGAGAAGGGATGGTGGCGACCACAAAAAAGGAAGGTTTGCTCACTGTTTCCAACTCGATGTATTCGCATAAATCGAAGATTCTTTTAGGTACTGCGGCACCACTGATGATTGGGGCATCCGTTTTTACGGTTGTGCAATCATTTAAAAGTAGATCTGTGGCGGAATCGCTCAGGACCAAAAGTACTGAGGACACAATTCAGGAAGCCGAGGGAGCGATAAAGCAACTTGAAACTGAGTTAAAGGAAGAATGAAAGGAATCTTTCTCTTATCTCTGTTAAGCTTTCTGCTTAGTTCCTGTAGTTACTCCACCTCTTCTGGTTGGAGTTTTTCAGACAGTGATTCAGTTGAAGAAGAAAAGGATCGACGCAGAAAAGTGGACCGAAAAACGGATAGAATTCTCGAAGTTGGAAGAACAACTGACCGTTCGGAGGCGCGTAGACAAGCCAAGGGAGAAGTTTTCGAGGAGGAATTCTTCCGCTCTCTCCGTCCATGACATTTATTTGACTATTCTTTTACTTGGCCCGAACAACTCCCCTTTTTTTCGTGCTATAAGCTTTTCCATGAAACAAAGACTTACCTTACCATCTAAAAAAATTTCCTTGATCACGGTAGCAACTGCTCTCTTCTTTCTGACTTGCGGTTGTCAGACGATCAAGCAGTTCATTCCGAATGACGAGGTTGCCCGTTTCGGTACGGACCGCAAGTATACGGATTTAAACTATACCGGAGACGGTAATTTTACTGATTACGGCAGAAAGGCTGGGATTCTCAGGTTTGTTCTCGACCTTGGAGCAGTCGATTTAACCGAGGCAAGTGTCAGCAAGTTTGAACTGAAGGGACTACCGGAAGTCGAATTCGTTTGCTACCTGCGAGTCGATCACCCTCTGCCGACCTTAGGAAAACCAAAGGATTTTGAGGCGGGAGACTTAATGTTTGGAATGTCCCTCGAAGATGAGAATGGCACGCAAGTATTTTCGGAAAAAGCTCCACTACAAAAGTGGACCTGGTCGGGTTCTGTTGGAGCACCCAAAAGTGACCTTTATACCCGCAAAACAATATTCACACCCAAGAAAGGGAAGGTCTATTACATCAAACTCAAGAATAAAGAAGGTAACCTTAAAGCACCCAGAGCCGAAATTCTAATCATGGGTGGAGGTTGGAAAGCTTTCTAGACTTCGGATGAACCGAGATGGTGATAGAGATGAATTGCTAAAGATCATTAACTTGCAGAATGAAAAAAGATAATATTGCTCAACTTACCATATTCACTTTCCTGCTAGTGCTTTCCTCCTGTAAAAGTTCCCATTGGAAGAATGAAGATATGAAGAGGGCTATCTCCATCACCTCCTTCAAAAATCTCAATACGACTTGCGAAGTCCTCCGTGTTGACGATTCTTATCCGGGAGAAGGCAAAACGAAGGATGGTCATTCCTTGCATGGTTATGAGATCATTTCAACTGTCGTAGCCTTGAACTCCGCTTCACGGAAAGAACTTTCTTCAATTATAGAAGATCATCACACCTATTTGCGTAACGCCATTCCGATGGATTGTCTCTTTCGACCGGGGGTAGCCTTTCGTTTTAGTGACCAACAGAATCAGGTCGATCTACTTGTTTGTTTCAGTTGCAATGAATTGAGGTATTATCTGGATGGAAAGGTTGTCGGCCAAAGTTATTTCAAATCTCAAAATCTGCGTTCGTTAGTCCAGCAACTGTTTCCCGAAGATGAGAAAATTCAAAAGCTCTAAATAACCCGCGTTTTGAATCCAAACGAAAAATTTTATTTTGAATGAAATCTTACATCTCCTCTCTCTGGGATTATTTCTGGCTTTGCCACCAATCTTATTATTTTTCAGATTTAAGAATCAAAAACCAGGTTGGTGGCTTTTATTACTCTTACTCATAGGCATGGGATGGGTTTTCATTTATGGGACTTTTATATTCTACCATCAACACATCGCGGATCTTATGGCTCAAAAAAAAGAACCGCCCACAGGATGGGACAGCGATGGTGCCTCAGGATTAGCCACCATGTTTTTCGGTTGGCTACTTGCCTTTATATATAGCCTGCCTTGGTTCGGTGTATACACTCTGACCGCTTGGATTAGAAGTAAAAGGCGTAAATCGCAAGAGGCTTAAAGCTTCGATACTTATTAGTGAACGTATCGCAATCCCCTCGATTTTCCAATCACGGATGGTGTATTATAAGTTTGAGACTACGAGTAAGGGTTGCGAAATATTGAAATTTTTAAGTAACTTTTACTCGACCTCTTTGCTTGATCAATCAATCTTAAAGTTCCTATGAAACTTCCCAAAACCTTCCTCTTATCATTCACGATTGCCATTTTTGCAACGCAGGTCTTTACCAAGTCCGCAAAAGCACTCCCTGACCCGGACGGACAATCCGCTAATATGTCCAAACCGGTTCAAGTCTTTATTATCATGGGGCAGTCTAACACTTTGGAAATGGGTAAGGTGAAAGGGGATAAGGAGGGTTTTTTGGAGCATGCGGTAAAGAAGGAAAAACTTTACTCTTTTATGGTGGATGAAGCGGGTGTTTGGACAAGCCGCAAGGATGTGCGCAATGTTCATACTCAGGGAAGCGGAGGACCTGATGGTCGCGGAGGCGTACGACGAAACGATTGGCTGACAGTTTCGAGTAGCAAAATTGGAATTGAGCAGGGCATTGGGCATCAACTTGGAAATGCGTATGACGAACCGATTTTAATCCTTAAAAGTTCGATCGGAAACCGAAGCCTTGGATGGGACTTGCTGCCTCCGGGTAGTCCAAGGCATGAGGTTGAGACCACGGATAAGAAAACGGGGAAAAAAGTTACTTTGGTGACGCCTGCTCATAACGATGAAGTCCGGCATCCAAGCTGGACCAAAGGCGATACGCCGGAGCCTCCTAGTCATACTTGGCATGCTGGACTTCAATACTTGGGGGATGTCGCCAGGGCCAAAAAAGTATTGTCTGAATTGGATAAGCATTACCCCGGAGCGACGAAGTATGAGGTCGCAGGATTTCTTTGGTGGCAGGGTGATAAAGACCGCTACAACGAAGCTCATTCCACAGTTTATGGTAAAAACTTGAAGCAACTTTTTAAAGAATTGCGTAAAGAATTTAATGCTCCGAAAGCGAAAATGGTGGTGGCCACTCTGGGTCAAACTAACAAAGAAACCGCAACTGGAAATGAGAAGCTAATTCTCGACGGAATGTTTGCTTTTGGAGATTCGCATAAGGGTGAAGTCGCTGTGGTGTACACTAACCCAATCAGCATGGGCTCCTCTTCCAATGCTCATTATGGAGGAAATGCCAAGACCTACATGAATGTCGGACTGCTCATGGGGAATGCGATGGTTGCACTATTGAAAAAATGAATATATTCCTATGTAGAAAAGATTTTTTCTATCTAGTAACTTTCGCAACAATTCAGTTTTTTTCCGCTCCTTTGTCTCAGGCTGCAAAAGCACCTTCTTCCAAGCAACAGTTAGAGAGCATTGCCACTCATATTGTGGTCGGTAAGGTACAAGCGATTTATTCTTACAAGGAGCGGGAAGGGATTCCATTGGTAAGCGGTTACGAATATGATCATAAGGTGGCGGAGGTGAAAGTTGAAAAAGTGGAGAAGGGCAAGATTTCAGAAAGCTTGGTATATGTTCGTTATTGGAGCCGCAAATGGAAAGGCATTGGCTTTCAACCACCCGGAGGGCAATCTTTCTATCCACAGCCTAAAAAGGGGCAGTTATGTCGATTTTATTTAGCGAAAAATTCCTATGATGGGCTGTCGCATAAAGACAACCAAGACGGGGGGTACAATGTTGTTTATGTAAACGGCGTTCAACCGATCAAAAAATAAATATTGTTGTTCTCTATCTTGAAACTCGACCAATAGGGCAAACCTGTTTTCCCTTAAGCGATATGAAATTTAAGATTTTGGGATTTCTTCTATCTGTCGCTTTCAATCTGCTTGGTTCCTCGGAGCGGCCAAACATTATCTTCTTTATTGCGGATGATGTATCGCAGGATGATTTCGGATGCTACGGACATCCGGTAATCAAGACCCCACATATTGATTCACTGTCTGCCAATGGTATGCGTTTTGATAATGCTTATCTTACCACAAGCAGTTGCAGTCCGTCCCGATGCAGTATCATTACGGGCCGTTATCCCCACAACACCGGAGCTCCCGAATTGCATGTCCGTTTACCACAGCAGCAAGTCCGCTTTCCTGAACTATTGCGTGAGGCCGGTTATTACACCGTTCTTTCCGGTAAGAATCATATGTTTGGAAATAAAGACCGTGCCTTCGACCGAATCACCGGAGGGGGAGGCCCCGGCAAGGAAGAGGATTGGGTCCGTCATGTAAAGGACCGCCCCAAAGATAAACCTTTCTTCTTTTGGTTTGCTTCGACCGATGCCCATCGTGCCTGGAGTATTACCAAAGAAGCTCCCAAGTATGATCCTCGCGATGTGATTATTCCCCCATACCTGGTCGACACAGCGATTACCCGTGAGGACCTGACGGGTTACTATCATGAAGTCAGCCGTTTTGATTATTACATCGGATTGGTTACTGCCGAGCTTAAGAAGCAGGGAGTTCTTGAAAATACCATGATCGTGGTTGCCGCAGATAATGGCAGTCCTTTTCCCCGTTGCAAATCACGTATGTACGACAGTGGAATCAAGACGCCATGGGTGGTCCATTTTCCTGAGGTCATCAAAAATCCTGCCGTTACCCAGAGTTTGATTAGCGTTATCGATCTGAGTGCCACCTGTCTGGAGCTTGCTGGCATAAAGTCTCCCGAGTCTATTCAAGGACGAAGCTTTCTTCCTATTTTAAAAACGCCGGAAACAACCATAAGGGAAGTGGTGTTTGCCGAACATAATTGGCATGTTTACAGAAATCATGAGCGTATGGTTCGCTTTGGGCATTACCTATATATTAAGAATAATTACCCCAATCAGCCCAACCTCTGTTATGAATCAGATGATCACTACCCTGCAGGTGAGGAACTGTGGAAAGCACATGCCGCCGGCAAGACTCAGCCGGACCAGCAACAGGTCTTTGCCAATCCGTGTCCACCCGAAGAACTCTTTCAGGTTAAAAAGGATCCTCATCAGTTAAGCAATCTCGTCTCGGATGAAAAACATCAAAAGGCCCTGAAGCGGGCCCGTGCACTCTTGTCAAAATGGACTAAGCAAACCGGAGATTCCATCCCCGACAACCCAACTCCTAACCGTCATGATCCTCCTCGGATTGAAAATGGAAAAATTTTACCGGCCGGAAAAGCAAAGACCAGAAACCCCCATGCCGAAATGCCGGGGGCATCCCACAATGCCTTCAAAATAAATCACTCGGGCCCCATAAAACTTTAGTTTTCTACTATGACCAAGGCGTCAGTAGTGATCTTGCTTACAGGCCTGTTTACAGGGTGTGGGAAAGACGATTCCATTATTGATAGTTTGGATCAGGCAGCACTAAAAGATGTAGAGATCATCGCTTTTCCCGGGGCCGAAGGTGCAGGCAAGTTTACCAAGGGAGGCAGGGGCGGAGATGTCTACCATGTAACCACGCTCCAAGACTCGGGCCCCGGATCCTTTCGGCAAGGAATCGAATCAATCGAGGGACCGCGAACCATCGTATTTGATCTCAGCGGCACGATCCGGTTGAAAAATGATATCAAGATCAAAGATGTGTCTTACCTGACCATTGCTGGGCAGACGGCACCAGGAAAAGGGATAACCTTTGCGGACCGAAGGCTGCGAATCGATAATTGCAGCCATATCATCGCTCGTTTTTTTCGCATCCGCCTCGGTGATGAAAACAAGCCCGATGGAACGAGCCCGGATTGCATCACGATCGAATACAGCAATCACATCATGCTCGATCACCTCTCATTAAGCTGGGGCATTGACGGAAACGGCGATTTTCGGGGACTCAAGCATTCGACTCTCCAATGGCTGATCTTCAGCGAGGCCCTGCACGACAGTCTCCATGAAAAGGGCCCACATGCGATGTGCACCTCATTTCGGGAGAGTGCGGGGTTTGCGACCTTGCATCACAACATCTACGCAACGAGCCGAAACCGGCATCCCTCCACTGCAGGGGGATCCCAAGTCATGGAGTTTGTCAACAACCTCAATTACAATTGGAGCGGCTACCACAATCTGTCGGGCGAGCAGTACAACCTGCTCAACAATTACTACAAGGCCGGCCCCGTCAAGGGAGGCAGGCTTCCCATTCGCTATAAATCAAAGGCTCTCAAGCCAGTATCCCAGGGATACCTTTCAGGGAATCACTTTGAGGGGTTGCCTGACGAATACAATCAAGACAACTACGCAGCGATGGACTTTGAATCTTCGGGAACGGATGGAAAATACAGAGGTATCACCCGGGGTTTTTTCGAGACATCCGATCGTTTTGACGCAGGTAAGTACAAGTTGACCCAAATTGAATCAGCTCAAGAGGCATACGTGTCGTGCCTCAAGCAGAGTGGTTGCTCCCTTGTACGTGATGCCGTAGACGAACGTCTGATTGAAAGCATACGAAACAATACAGGGAAAGTGATTGATTCTCAGGACGAAGTTGGAGGTTGGGACAGCTATCCGTCAATTGTACGCCCGTCTCATTTCGATACGGATCGGGATGGCATGCCCGATGAATGGGAAAGGGTGTCGAACTTAGACCCCGATGACCCGTCCGATGGGAATCAAGATATTAATGACGATGGCTTCACCAATCTGGAGGAATACCTCAATAGCCTGACAATCTAGTGAATCAGTTTCAGGCTAATTTAATTCTTCTTATAACCGCCCTTATTTGGGGCTTTGGGTTTGTGGCCCAGCGGATGGGAATGGATCATTTGGGACCCTATTCTTTTAATGTTTGCCGTTTTTTGGTGGGAGCTCTTTCTCTTCTGCCGCTATTATTTTTCTTGAGGAAAAAGGAGAGTGGTTCCACAGAACTCAATCCATCCTTTTGGAAGTTTTCGATATTTGCCGGTTTTGCACTCTTTGGGGGTGCGACTCTTCAACAGGTTGGCATTCAATACACCACCGTCGGCAAGGCTGGATTTATTACCGGACTCTATGTCGTAATTGTCCCAATCATCGGATTCTCTCTTAGGCAAAAGATTGGGAAATGGACTGTGTATGGCTGTTTATTAGCTGTGATTGGTCTTTATTTATTAAGTGCAAAAGAAGACTTTTCGATGGGGTGGGGGGAGTCCTTGGTTTTGATGGGGGCATTCTTTTGGGCAATCCATGTACAGGTCATTGGGTCTGCCACCAAGCACAACCTTGATCCACTGAAATTAGCTTTGGTTCAATACTTGGTCTGTGCTGGCCTGAATCTGATTCTCAGTCTTTCTTTGGAAACTTTCACCTTAGATCGGGTTATGCTGGCTTCGGGTGCCATTGCATATGCAGGTGTGGTTTCAGTGGGCATCGCCTTTACATTGCAGGTTGTCGCTCAAAAAAAGGTAGATCCTAGTCGGGCAGCGATCATTCTTAATCTGGAAGCAGTCTTTGCGGTACTGGCGGGTTGGTTATTCTTTACCGAAGTTTTATCGACCAAGGAATGGGTAGGATGTGGTCTTATGTTTTTAGGGATGATCCTCTCTCAAATTCCTACCAGGAAGAAGCAATGAATAAATTCCGTCCAATAAATTCCGTGTGTGCTCGTAAATCGTTGGGAGAAGGATCCCTGCTTGGAGGATTGGGCCGTTTGGTCGACGGTTACTTATCCGTTGCGAAATCTATAACAGTGTAAGTCTTCTTAGAGGGTCTTTACCTTGATGTTCTTTACCAGAACCGTGCTGCCTGGGTCATGGGCTTGCAGTCCGATCGTGCCTTTTGAAAGTTTGCGGGTTCCTTTGACATCCTTGCCCTCCGTGTAGACCACCACGGTTTTACCGTCCACTTTGGTTTCAACGCGTTTTCCTTTTACGATGATTTCGTAATGGAACCATTCATTGTCCTTGGCTGGTGCTTCGAGATTCTTTTTCACAATGTATACGCTGCCTGTCTTGACGGGATCCTTTTGGGTCTGATTGATCTGTGCCTCATGTCCGACTGGCCAGCCCTTGTCCTGATACTTGGTGTGGAAAAAGATTCCTCCGTTTGACCCCGGTTTGGTCATCACATCAGCCT
>JAOFOL010000071.1 GCA_028042835.1 Opitutales bacterium
ATGCTTGTCATGTGTAGGCATGAAAAAACATCATCCAAAGGTTCGGCTGTGCCGCAACCAAATTAAAGTTATGCCGGACGAAAGATTCTAAGCAAAAATAGATTTGATTTTCGCTTTCGCATGATCCCGATTTAATTTCGCGATGTAATCCAACGAAATATCTTTAGGACATGCTGCTGAACATTCTCCATAATTCCTACAATTTCCGAATCCTGCTTCATCCATCGCAGAAACCATAGCTAAGACACGCTTATCTTTTTCAGCTTGTCCTTGAGGAAGCATATTCAAATGGCCAGCCTTAGCTGATGTAAAGAGCATGGCTGAAGCATTTTTACAGGAAGCAACACAGGCACCACAGCCAATACAGGCAGCCGCGTCCATAGCTTTGTCGGAAGATTCTTTAGGTACTGGTAAGGCATTACCATCTGGAGCACTCCCCGTACGAACAGTGATAAAACCACCCGCCTGAGTTATGCTGTCAAATGCTGAACGATCAACAACTAGATCCTTAACCACTGGAAAAGCTTTTGCACGGAAAGGTTCGATGGTAATCGTATCACCATCTTCAAACTTGCGCATGTGAAGTTGACAGGTAGTTGTGGAATTTTCTGTTCCATGAGGATGGCCATTAATTGTAAGGGAACACATTCCACATATTCCTTCCCTACAATCATGATCAAAAACAACCGGTTCAGAACCTTCCTCTAAGATTTGCTCGTTTAATTGGTCAAGCATTTCAAGAAAAGATGAATCTTCTGACACCCCGTCAAGTGTGTGTGTTTCAAAACGACCAACATCATTTCGGTCGTCCTGCCTCCAAATTTTAAGAAATAATTTCATGGATGACTATTTATAACTACGAACTGCCAATTTCACATTGTCGTATTTTAATTTTTCCTGATGTCGGGTAGGAATTTCACCATCTCCTTCATATCCCCAAACAGCTGCGTGTGCGAAGTTTTCATCATCGCGAACAGCTTCACCATCTTCGGTTTGATGCTCTTCACGAAAATGACCGCCACAAGATTCGTTCCTCTCCAGTGCGTCACGGCACAAAAGTTCACCAAAATCCAGAAAGTCGCGAACTCTGCCAGCCCTTTCGAGCTCAGCGTTTAAGTTATCACTGGCTCCCGGAACAAGAAGATTTTTATTAAAGTCATCTCTCAAATCCTGGATTTCTCCAATGGCTTTGGTTAAACCTTTCTCATTACGGGCCATACCAGCATATTCCCACATAATTTGACCAAGTTCTTTGTGATATGAACGAGAAGACCTTTTACCTTGAGTAGACACTAATTGATCAACCCTTTGCCTGACCGACTCCATAACTTCTTTGACTTCTTGGGAATCTGGACTGATACAACCTGCACCAGATTTTGCTAAATAATCCCCAATAGTATACGGGATTACGAAATATCCATCGCTCAATCCTTGCATGAGTGCACTTGCACCTAAACGATTGGCTCCGTGATCAGAAAAATTCGCTTCCCCCAATGCAAAGCAACCAGGAATAGTAGTCATAAGATTATAATCTACCCAGAGTCCACCCATCGTGTAGTGAATTGCCGGGTAAATACGCATGGGGCGTTGGTAAGCGTTTTCTCCTGTTATTCTTTCATACATCTGGAAAAGATTGCCGTATCTTTCCTTAATTGCACTCTCTCCAAGCCTCGAAATGGAGTCTGAAAAATCCAGATATACTCCCCTGCCCCCAGGACCAACTCCACGACCTTCATCACAAGCTTCTTTGGCAGAACGGCTAGAAATATCCCGAGGTGCGAGATTTCCAAAACTAGGATACTTTCTCTCAAGGTAATAATCCCTGTCAGCTTCCGATATGTCATTCGGATTCTTGCCACAATCTTCGACTTTTTTGGGAACCCATACACGCCCATCATTACGCAATGATTCGGACATTAAGGTAAGTTTGGATTGATGATCACCAGAGACCGGTATGCAAGTCGGGTGGATTTGAGTGAAACATGGATTCGCAAAACCAGCTCCTCTTCGATAGGCACGAAAGGTTGCCGTTACATTGCAACCAATCGCATTGGTCGATTTATAATAAACATTACCATATCCGCCGGTACAAAGGAGAACTGCATCGGCTGTCCAGGCTTTAGTCTCACCAGTAGCTAAATTTCGTGTAATAATACCCTTGGCATGCCCATCCACAACTACGATATCAAGCATCTCTTGCCGGGTGTGCATTTTGACCTGTCCAGCTGCGACTTGGCGACTCAATGCACTGTAGGCTCCGAGGAGAAGTTGCTGTCCAGTTTGACCGCGAGCGTAGAAAGTTCGACTTACCTGGGCTCCCCCAAATGAGCGGTTTGCAAGTAATCCTCCGTACTCGCGAGCGAAAGGAACACCTTGGGCAACACACTGATCAATGATATTAGTACTAACTTGTGCTAATCGGTAAACATTAGCCTCCCTTGAGCGAAAATCTCCACCTTTAACCGTGTCATAAAATAGACGGTGAATGCTATCACCATCATTTTGGTAATTTTTGGCTGCGTTGATCCCTCCTTGAGCGGCAATCGAGTGTGCTCTACGGGGAGAATCTTGATAACAAAAACAATCTACATTGTAACCTAGTTCAGCGAGAGTCGCAGCGGCAGAACCACCTGCGAGTCCGGAACCCACAACTATAATTTTGTATTTTCTCTTGTTAGCTGGGTTTACCAACTTAGAAGAAAAACGGTGGTTGTCCCACATATCTGATAAGGGACCTTCGGGTATTTTTGAATCAAGGTTCATAATTCTGGAATTTTAGAGTAAATTATTGCATTGCAAGAGCAGTGGATACGGCATTGATGTCGAAAAAAGAAACAATACCCAAGTTTTCAGCCAAGACAAGTATCGGGACGATGGAGAATCCAACAAAAATCACCCAAGCATAAGCCTTGGCAGCAAGATCTAGTTTTTCCCTCCAATTCTCTGAACGGATTCCCAAGGATTGAAAAGCACTGCTCACACCGTGTGCCAAGTGACCGCAAAGTAAAAACATCGCAACTACATAAAAAACGGAAATCCAAGTGTGCTTAAATCCAGCAAGAACCATTGAATAAACATCATGAATCTCGGAATTATCCGGGGAACCTACCGTAGTCGTTAACTCATCATATTCAGGATAAATTGCACGGATAGTAAAGTGTAGGAGATGGAAAACAATAAACGCTAAGAGTATCGATCCTGTAAGGCCCATTTTTAGCGAGGCAATTCCAGCTCGCTTGGTTGTCTCGACATCGTTTTGATTAGGACGGGCTTTCCGATTCTCTTTTACAAGTTGGTATGCGGTCACTGCATGAACAAGAACCGCAACGAGCAAAAACAATCGAGATCCCCATAGAATCGGGAAAGGAAGAGATTGTAAGGCGTGAGCGTACGCGTTGATTTTGTCTTGCCCAAGAAGAATCTGGAGATTACCAGCCATGTGCACGAATACAAAGCCGATTAACACGAATCCTGACAAAGCCATCAGGTATTTTTTTCCAAGTGAACTAGTAAACATATCTTTTATATTGTAATAATAGTAGATCTTTTGTTCTCCCCAAACAAATGACGAGAGTAAATACAAAGAATTTTAATCATATTAGCATTATCAATTAGTTGGATTAATAGTTGTATCGCCCAAAAGAGAGAATTTCAAGAGTTCATTCTAGTGTGAACAAAACATCGTTGCATGAAATATTTTCCGTGTCATTCATAATTTATCCAATGAAATATATATTTATCACGGGCGGAGTCGTCTCCTCATTAGGAAAAGGATTAACATCAGGTGCACTCGGGGCACTTCTTGAGCAAAGAGGATTAACGACCAGAATTCAGAAATTTGACCCTTATTTAAATGTTGATCCAGGAACGATGAGCCCTTTCCAGCATGGTGAGGTCTATGTTTTGGATGACGGTGCTGAAACTGATTTGGATCTTGGTCATTACGAAAGATTCACATCCGGCAAGCTTTCCCGATTTAACAACCTTACAAGCGGACAAATTTACGAATCTGTCATACGCAAAGAAAGAAGAGGAGATTACCTCGGCAAGACGGTTCAAGTTATTCCACATGTAACCAATGAAATCAAAGATCGAATTCATGCCGCAGGCGAAGGAGTTAATGTCTTAATTACTGAAATTGGAGGAACTATTGGAGATATAGAGGGTCTGCCTTTTACAGAAGCTATGCGGCAATTTGCAGCTGAGGTCGGTAAAGCCAATGTCCTCTTTATCCACATGACTCTTCTGCCAAGTCTACGAGCTGCAGGTGAATTAAAAACGAAACCAACTCAACAGAGCGTAGCGAAACTACGGGAAATTGGGATACAACCAGACATTCTAATTTGTCGTACCGAGCAACCCATAACCGAGGAGATCCGTGAGAAAATTTCTTTATTTTGTAGTGTACCCAAAGAGGCAGTTATTGAAGAGTTGGATGTTGCTCACTCAATTTATGAGCTACCACACATGCTCAAGAAAGAAGGGTTGGATCGATTAGTTACCCGCTTTCTCGGATTGGATGCACCGGCACCAAAACTTGATGAATGGGAAGAAGTTGTTCATCGTTTGTTAAATCCAAAACATAAAGTCCGAATCGGAATGGTTGGAAAGTATATGGATCTCCAGGACTCCTATTTATCCGTCAACGAATCCTTAGTACACGGAGGAATTCGTAACGATTGTGAAGTG
>JAOFOL010000070.1 GCA_028042835.1 Opitutales bacterium
CAAATGTTGGAGGTATCACCGTCCTTAGTCTCGGATGCCAGCATGCACAAGTCTCCATCCTTGAAGAAGAAATCGCAAAGCGGAGCCCAAATTTTGACAAGCCTCTATTGGTTTTCGAACAGCAAAAATATCCGTCGGAACGAGAAATGATGGAAAATGCAATTCGGCAAACCTATGCTGGACTTGCCAAAATAAATCAACTTCGTCGGTCCGCCTCCCCACTTTCAAAACTCTGCCTGGGTATGGAATGTGGTGCATCCGATGGTTTTTCGGGAATATCAGCCAACCCAGCAATGGGTCATGTGGCTGACCTCGTTACTGCTGTGGGTGGAAGAGTCATTTTATCGGAATTCCCAGAACTATGTGGGGTGGAGCAAGAAATCGTCAACCGATGTACGACTCGTGAAGTCGGAGATCGGTTCATGGAGATAATGAAAAATTATGAAGCTCGGGTTAAAGAAGCCGGATCAGGCTTTCATATGAACCCATCACCCGGAAATGTGAAAGACGGATTAATCACGGATGCCATGAAATCCGCGGGGGCTGCTCGCAAGGGAGGTACCTCGCCAGTGATTGATTGCCTAGACTTCCCTGGATGGATTACTCAGAATGGCCTCTCCTTGCTTTGCACTGCAGGCAATGATGTAGAATCCACCACAGCTTTAGCGGGAGCCGGAGCAAATCTAATCCTATTTTCTACCGGACTAGGAACTCCTACGGGAAATCCTATAGCCCCTGTCATCAAGATCTCGACTAATTCCAAAACGGCAAAATCCTTTGCAGAATATATAGATTTTGATGCCGGCCCGATCATTGATGGTAAGGAGAGTGTATCATCTTTAGGTGAAAAACTGCTTAAAGATGTAATCGAATTCGCATCCGGTACTCGTAACACCAAATCCACCATTCAAGGAAGAGATGATTTCTTGCCTTGGAAACGCGGCATGTCTTTGTAAAAATAACCAACCATGAGCAAACTGCATAATCAAGTGGCCATCGTTACCGGCGGCGGAAAAGGAATTGGGAAAGCCATCTCCACACGTTTTGCCAAAGAAGGAGCCAAGGTAGCCATCTGGGAAGCAGACCCAGCGGCAGGAGAAGCGACCGCTAAGGAAATCACAGATAGCGGTCACCAAGCACAAGCATTCCTCTGTGACATCACTGCAGAGGAAAGTATATTAACAGCACTTACTTCTGTCACCAGAGATATGGGTAAGCCCGAAATCTTGATAAACAATGCAGGAATAGCTAATGTTGGAACGGCAACCACGACTTCGGTTGAGGACTTTGACAAAATCATGGAGGTCAATGCCAAGGGAATGTTTCTATGTTTAAAGCATGTACTGCCTATCATGGAAGGAGAAAGATCGGGCGTCGTGCTAAATCTTGCATCGATTGCATCTCGGTTAGGAATCGCGGATCGGTTCGCCTACTCTGCCAGCAAGGGTGCTGTATTGGCAATGACTCTTAGCGTGGCCCGGGACTTTGTAGATCATGGAATTCGCTGCAACTGTCTTTGCCCCGGTCGAGTGCATACGCCTTTCGTCGATGGTTTTCTCAAAAAATACTACCCTGAAGAAAATGAAAGAAACGAAAAATTTGATGAACTTTCAAAATATCAACCCATCGGACGCATGGGCGAGCCACATGAAATTGCCAATATTGCGACCTTTCTCTGCTCCGAAGAAGCCTCTTTTATTACTGGCGGAGCCTATGACATTGATGGTGGCGTAATGAGCTTAAAATAAAAAATTATTTATGAAACTTATTAGAAAAGGAGAACCCGGTGAAGAATCTCCGGGAATTATTTTGAACGACGGTAAAGAAGTTGAAACTTCTTCTTTTGGTGAAGATTACGATGAGGTATTCTTCGAGACAGATGGAATAAAGCGTCTGCAGGAATGGGTAAATAAGAATGAAGGCGACCTACCTCCATTTAATGAAGAGGAACGCTACGGTGCACCGATTGCACGGCCAAGTAAAATTGTTTGTATCGGACTTAACTTTGATGACCATGCTGCAGAGTCAGGCATGGATATTCCTGAAGAACCAGTCCTATTCTTTAAAGCAAGCAGCGCTTATTGTGGCCCCAATGATGATTTAATTCTCCCCCGCGGAGGTAACAAGACCGACTGGGAGGTTGAACTCGCATTTGTGATTGGAAAAAAGGCAAGCTATGTCGATGAAAAAGATGCCATGCAACACCTAGCAGGCTATGCCCTGCATAATGATTACAGCGAGCGGGCCTTCCAATTGGAACGAAGCGGTCAGTGGGTAAAAGGAAAAAGTTGTGACACTTTTGCACCCTTTGGTCCATTCCTCGCAACACCCGATGAAATCGTAAATGTGAATAATTTAAATATGTGGCTCAAAGTGAATGGAGAAACAATGCAATCAAGCAACACTTCTAATTTACACTACAAAATCCCATTTCTTTTAAGCTATGTCAGTCAATTCATGACTCTTTTGCCTGGAGATATTATTTCCACGGGTACTCCTCCCGGAGTAGGCTTGGGAATGGATCCTCCTGTATACCTACAGGAAGGAGATCATGTCGAACTGGGAATTGACCAGCTCGGTTCTTCTGCTCAAAAAGTTGTGGCATCTGTGTGAATCTAGAACTGCAGGACAAGGTTGCCATCGTAACAGGTGGAGCCAAAGGAATAGGGGCAGCTATCGTTCGGTCATTTTTCGAAGAAGGAGCAACAGTGGTAATCCTCGATCGCAACCCTGATATTGCTAAGTCATTGATAGAAGAACTAGGTGCAAGCCAAGAGCAAGTCTTTTGTATTGAAACCGAGCTTACAGTAGAGGCTGCCTGCAAGAGTGCAATCGAACAAACCCTTAAAAAGACCGGTCGAATAGATTATCTTATTCATAACGCAGGGACAAACGACGGAGCTGGACTCGATTCATCAGCAGAGTCGTTCTTTAGCAGTCTAAAGAAAAACCTAATGCATGTGTTTGCTCTCACTCACTTCGCTTTGGATGAATTAATCAAAAACAAAGGCACAGTTATCAATATTGGCTCAAAGGTTGCTGAAACTGGACAGGGTGGTACGTCTGGTTATGCCGCATCCAAAGGAGCGATGAATGCCCTTACTCGAGAATGGGCTCTCGATCTTGCCGAAAAAGAAGTTCGCGTAAATGCAGTCATCCCGGCAGAGGTTATGACACCCATGTATCAAAGATGGCTCGACAGTCTCTCAAATCCGAATAAAACGCTGCAATCCATCGAGGAAAATATACCTTTAGGTAAACGAATGACCACCGATCGTGAGATTGCAGACGCAGTTGTGTTTCTGGCATCCCCACGTTCATCTCACACAACTGGACAAATTTTCTATCCGGATGGCGGGTACGCCCACCTCGATCGATCCTATGGTAAAATTCAATTAGATTAATTTCTAAAAATGTTTGATATCTGTATTATCGGAGGAGGAATTGTTGGACTTGCTACATCTTATCAATTAAGCCAAAAGTTCCCAAAGCTCTCGGTCGCCGTTATTGAGAAAGAATCGTCTCTGGCCAAGCATCAGACCGGACACAATTCCGGAGTTTTGCATACAGGTATTTATTACAAGCCTGGCTCCTTAAAAGCAATTAATTGCCGAAATGGAAAGAAAGCCATGGAGCAATTTTGCAAGGAATATGGAATTGAACATGAACTCTGCGGAAAAATCATTATTGCCCTCAATGATGAAGAAATTCCCCGCATGCAGAATATTTTTCAACGCGGGCAGGAAAATGGGGTTAACTGCAAAATCATTTCCCGGGAGGAAATGCTTGAAATCGAGCCTCATGTGGCCGGAGTTCAGGCAATCCATGTACCGGAATGTGGAATCGTAAATTACAAACAAGTCTGCCTTCAGCTTGGCAAACTAATTGCAGAAAAAGAAGAAAACCAAATTTTGCTGAACCATTCCCTTACCGGGATTCAAAGTCAATCTGATGGTTTAGTTATCGAGACCAATCAAAGAACCATTCAATGTAAGTACGCTGTAAACTGCGGAGGTTTACATTCTGACAAAATCACCCAACTGGGTGGCCAAAAACCACCAGCCAAGATCATTCCCTTTAAGGGTGAATATTATGAACTGAAGGAAGAGGCTAAGAATCTTTGTAAACACCTTATCTACCCAGTACCTGATCCAGCTTTTCCTTTTTTAGGAGTTCACTTTACCCGCATGATTGATGGGACTGTCGAGTGCGGACCAAACGCCGTCCTCGCTTTTGGGAGAGAAGCCTATGGTAAATTCGATCTTAATCTCAAGGATCTACTTGAATCCATTAGCTACCCTGGGTTCCAAAAAATGGCTATAAAGCACTGGAGAATGGGATGGGGTGAAATGTGGCGTTCTTATAATAAAGGTGCCTTTGTAAAAGCACTCAAGCGACTCATTCCCGAAATTGAATCCAAGCATCTCACTGCTGCACCAGCTGGGATCCGGGCTCAGGCCGTTTCTCCTCAGGGTGCCCTGGTGGATGATTTTTTGATCGAGCAAAGCAGCCGGATCATCAATGTTTGCAACGCCCCTTCCCCAGCAGCAACTGCGTCGCTCAATATTGGAGCAACCATTGCCAAGAATTTATCGAGTCGCTTCTAAAGAAATCCGGCCAAAATTACATTTTAAAATGGGAGAAGGCCTTGAAAGTTCTTTCTGATCAAAGAACAATATTCTAAATTTCCCAACCAACTGATTAATCCAAATGAAAAGAAATATAATACTTTCAATTATTTACCTGTTACTAAGCTCAATTTCGCTACTGTCTAAGAAAACGATCGATCGGCCC
>JAOFOL010000072.1 GCA_028042835.1 Opitutales bacterium
ATGCATGGATACGTCGAGTCTTCCTGGACATTACCGGCCTTCCCCCGACAATCGAACAAGCTGAGAAATTCCATAATGACCAGGAAAATGATGCATACGAAAAAGTCGTAGACCACTTACTAGCATCAGATACTTACGGCGAGCACTGGGCTCGCATGTGGCTTGATCTGGCTAGATTCGCGGACACCAAAGGGTATGAAAAAGATCTCCATCGCGATATGTGGCGTTACCGGGACTGGGTGATAAAAGCCCTCAATGAAGATATGCCATACGATCAGTTTACAATCGAACAAATTGCAGGTGATATGCTACCAAACCCAAGTCCAGACCAAATCCTCGCAACTGCTTTTCATCGGAATACGATGGAAAACGACGAAGGGGGTACGGATGATGAAGAATTCAGAGTCGCAGCGGTAAAAGATCGAGTTGATACAACTATACAGGTGTGGATGGGATTAACTATGGGTTGTGCAAAATGCCACACCCATAAGTATGATCCAATAAGTATTGAAGACTACTATTCGTTCTATGCCATGTTTAATCAGACTGAAGATGCAGACAGGGTCACTCCAATTGTCCCCACACCCACTTCGGAACAAGCAAGACAGCAAAAAGAAATTCAAAAGAAAATTTCACAACTGCAAATTGCTTTACAAAAAAAACCTGAGACATTTCAGAAGGATCTTGAGAATTGGAAAGGTAAATTCAAGAATCAACCTCTCTGGGAGCCGTTCACTTTAGTTAAAACGGAGTCAAAACACGGAGTAATTCTAGAACAGGGAGCAGATGGTACTCTTCAGACAAAAGACGAAAACCCTGAAAAAGACACATGGACTCTTACTCTTTCCATTCCGGATGATTCTCAAATCACATCGATTCGAATCGATACTTTCCCCAAAAAAACAGGTGGAAAATGGATAGATAAAAATGTAGCACTTAGGGAAATTTCAGCTAAGTGGAACGCGCAAAATCAGGAATCAAGAAAAGTGAACCTGATCAACCCAAGAGCTGATTTTTCACAAAGAGGATGGGAGGTATCCAAGGCGATCAATGGAAACAAAAATGCAGGGTGGGCTTTTTCACCGAGAGCAGACCAACCTCATGTGGCTATTTTTGATATTCAAAATCCAATCAAGGGAGGTGACTTAAAACTCAACCTGGAACAGGAATTCGGTCAGGGCTTACTTTTTGAATCGTTTCGCATATCTTTCAGTACATACCCAGTTGAATGGTTAAAACCAGTAATCGATTACGAAAAGAAATTTAATCTTATTTTTGAAGAACAGGTATTTGCGAAGACTCGAAATATTCATGATAAAATCAAACGAGAAACCAAAGCTCTCAACTCGCTGAAAAGTCAAATTTCAAAAACCCCTATCATGCGGGAACTGCCTCAGAGCAAGCTTCGACCAAATACAATCCATCAAAGGGGTAATTTTCTCGACCCCGGTAAAGATGTTAATCCAGAAGTGCTAACAGTTTTCGGAAAAATTCCCTCAGGATATAATGCTGATCGTTTGGGTGCCGCACACTGGTTCATGAGTAAGGAGAACCCCCTAACTTCGCGAGTTATGGTAAATCGAGTATGGGCTAGATTATTTGGAACTGGCATCGTTGAAACAGAAGAGGACTTCGGTTCCCAAGGTATGCACCCATCACACCCGGACCTCCTAGACTGGCTGGCAGTTGACTATCAGGAAAATGGTTGGTCTCTCAAGAAGCTCCTTAAAAGTATCGTTTTATCCAGAACCTATCGTCAAAGTTCAGTCATTCATAAGGATGCTTTACAAAAAGATCCTCGAAACAGACTCTTGGGAAGAGGACCTCGGTTTCGCTTAACTGCAGAAATGTTACGGGATCAGTCTTTATTCGCTTCTGGCTTATTAACCCAAAAAATCGGTGGTCCATCGGTCATGCCACCTCAACCACCCGGCGTATGGAAGAGTACCTACAGTGGTGCCAAGTGGAGCACCGCAACGGGACCAGACCGTTACAGGCGTGGTTTATACACTTACATTAAACGTACAAGCCCCCACCCCGCTATGATTACCTTTGATGCGGGTTCAGGAGAAGTCTGCCAAGTTAGAAGAATCAGAACGAATACGCCGCTACAGGCACTTATAACTTTAAATGATCAAGCATACATGGAGGCAGCAGGAAATCTCTCCAAACAAATGCTCAATTATGATGTTGAATTAAGCCAGCAAATCGCACACGGATTCCGAAGACTGCTTTCCCGCCCCCCCGAGAAAAAGGAACTGCAAAGACTCATCTCACTTTATCATCAACTGGAGGAAGAAATTATTGATAAAGACGATTATTTACAATCAGCAGGATTACAGACCGGCAACCCTGCCATGGTCGCCCTCGCAAGCGTGCTGCTTAATTTAGACGAAACTCTTACCAAACCTTAACCCATGAATTTACCAATTAATCTACAAAATACCCAAGCAATCACCCGCAGACATTTTTTCGGCCAAACCGGACTGGGTTTTGGTGCTATCGCCCTTAGTAACCTCTTAGCCCAAAATGGATATGCTGCCCAAACTCAAAATTTTAAAATTCCAGCTAAGGCAAAATCCATCATTTACCTTCACATGGCTGGGTCGCCCTCTCAGATTGATTTGTTTGAAAACAAGCCTACCCTTACAAAATATCATGGGAAGGATTGCCCGCAGGAATACCTAGAAGGTAAAAGATTCGCATTCATCAAAGGTACTCCGAAAATGATGGGACCTGTGTTTGATTATAATCAATATGGTGAAAGCGGCCAATGGGTAAGCAGTCTTATGCCCGGCTTAAGCTCAGTAATTGATGATGTTTGTGTGATTCGCTCCATGCATACAGATCAGTTCAATCATTCGCCTGCTCAACTTTTACTACAAACAGGTAATCCCTTATTAGGGTACCCCTCCATGGGGTCCTGGGTAACCTATGGTTTGGGTAGTGATAATGAAAATTTGCCTGGGTTCGTGGTATTAGCCTCAGGAGGAAAAACGCCGAGTGCAGGAAAATCACTCTGGGGATCAGGATTCCTTCCGACTCTGTATCAGGGCGTGCAGTGTAGAACCGACGGAGGGGATCCGATCCTCTATCTCTCCGACCCCAAAGGGTTTAATCGCAAGGCGCGACGGACCACACTCGACGCACTGAAGGACTTAAACCAATACCACCATAAACATATTGGCGATCCTGAAACCATCTCTAGAATATCTCAGTATGAGCTAGCCTTCAGGATGCAAATGTCGGTACCAGAAGTAATGGATTTGAAAAAAGAACCCGAACATATCCTTAAACTTTATGGGGCAAAACCCGGTCATGTTTCTAATGCGGAGTCTGCGACCGATCCAAGACAATTATACAAATCAAATGATCCAACCTTTGCCAATAATTGCCTCCTCGCTCGCCGGTTGGTCGAGAATGGCGTACGCTTCGTCCAGCTTTACGATTGGGGCTGGGATCATCACGGTTCCTCTTTAGGCGAATCGATTGATGAAACACTTCCCATCAAGTGCCAACAGATCGATCGGGCCATTGCCGGTTTAATCACCGACCTCAAGCAACGTGGCCTCTTTGAAGAAACCCTGATTGTCTGGGGTGGCGAATTCGGACGCACGCCGATGATGCAAAACAATGTTCGCAATGAATTGAAGAAAGGTTTCTACGGTAGAGACCATCATCCCCATGCCTTTACCATGTGGATGGCGGGAGCCGGCATCAAGCCGGGAGCCTATGGGGAAACGGACGACATTGGCTACTACATCGCCGAGAATCCAGTGGGTATACGCGACCTCCAATCGACCATCCTTCATCAAATTGGCCTCGATCCTCATCGTTTCAGTTTTGCCTACCAAGGGCTAAACCAAAGACTGATCGGACCGACAAATGAAGGAAAAGTCATCAAGGCTATTATCTCCTGAAGGCATTAAATGAAAGCCTGCCTCCCAACAGTATCTGGTGCTGTTGGTCAACGAATTGCTGATACAGATCATGAATATAGCCGGCTTGGTGTGCGTCGAGAGCGTCGACCTAACCCTCAATGAAAGCGTGATGAAACAATGAAATTACTACTTTGCCTTTTCGCGATCATATTGGCTTTGGTGCCCGACTTGGCTTGCGCTGACGAAGCGGCAGATGCGGGCTTGTCGGTCCCTGCGAATGTCCGGGTCTTGTCGCGCCAGTGGCGGGTGGATTTGATCTGGGATGAGCCGTCCATGTGGGGCGCCACCCCGGCGCTAGTGTTTGAGGTAGAACGCGCCGCGAACGCCACTGGCCCGTTCAAGAAATGCCACAATGGGTATTTGCCGTACTGTGGGCACAGCGACTTCCTGGGCGAGGCTGGCCAGGCCTTTCACTACCGGGTGCGCATGGTCGAGTTAGAAAAGACATCTGAACTGGTTGTTCGCAAAGTATCCGCCTGGACGCCACCCGTTTTCGAAATCTCGCAGCCGCTCGACGAGGACAAACTGCTTATCGAAATGCAGGAGGCGGGGTTCCGCTATTTCTACGATGCGGCTCATCCGGTCT
>JAOFOL010000073.1 GCA_028042835.1 Opitutales bacterium
TTCATCTGGGTTGATCCCGTCTTGTATATTCAGAAGTTGGCGAAACTTTTGTCGTCTTTCACTTTTTTCCCATGCTAATAAATTGTCCGATAATGATAAGCCGGTGCAGGTGAGTGCATCTAAATTGAGTAGATCCAAATCGCGCAACCGAAGCATGAGTTCAGGTACACCTCCAGCGAGAAAGAACTGGGCGGTGGAATATCCTTTGGGCCCATTCGGTAAAACATCAATAAGTCGAGGAGTCAGTCTGTTTACTTCATCCCAGTCATGAACAGTAGGCTTAGGTAAACCTGCATGATGAGCAATTGCAGAAAGATGAATAATCAAGTTACTCGAGCCTCCACAGGCCGCATGAGTTATCATTGCATTACGAAGAGCCTTGGAGGTTAGAATTTGTTTTGTCGTGATCTTTTTTTGATGAAGATTCTTAAGAGCTTTAGCGGAGCGCTCACCAAGTTCGAGCCAGACTGGGAAGCCACTCGGCGAGAGTGCAGAGTGGGGGAGAGAGAGACCCAGTGCTTCTCCTACCACTTGGGATGTGGCCGCTGTTCCCAGAAACTGACAACCACCTCCCGGACTGGCACAAGTACGGCAGAGTATTTCTTCGGCTTTCTCTTTTTCGAGTTCTCCTTGCGCAAATCTAATTCCTACTGATTGAGCCTTTCCTGCATCCTCACCCTCTGTAGGTGATAGGGTCACGCCTCCAGGGACTAAAATTGTCGGAAGTTCTCTCATTTCAGCTAAAGTCATCATCATGGCCGGCATACTTTTGTCACAAGTTGCAATGCCTACAATCCCCTCAGCTGTGGGAAGTGATCTCGCTAATCTACGCATAACTAGAGAGGCGTCGTTTCGATATGCAAGGCTGTCAAACATGGCGGTGGTTCCCTGCGATCTACCATCACAAGGGTCACTCACATGGGCGGCAAAAGGGATACCTCCCAATTGTTTGAGTTCTTCTGCGACTCGCTTACTTAAAAGTCCGATCTCCCAGTGACCGGTATGGTAACCCAAGGCGACCGGAGAACCATCTTCCGCACGGATTCCTCCATGACTATTCAAAATTAGAAATTGTGGGCCGAGGAAATCCTTAGGGTTCCATCCCATACCCGCATTTTGACTAAGTCCGAAAAGGTTTCCTGATGGAGCATGTTTTAAGATTTCCTCGGATAGTGGTATCGTTCCCTTTGGGCCCGCAGTGTTAGTCTGAATCTGAAAAATAGAATCATTCGACACCTCAAGTTGGCAGGCATCAAATTCTTTATCTGAATTCATGGAATAGCGAATGTCATTAATTGATATCTTCGATCTACTTTGCAGGCATCCTTAATGGAAACCAAGATAAAACCGAAAGGACACCAAGTTATTCCACAAAATCTCCTCGGAGATGTAGACTAATTTTTAGGAGCAAAGAAGAGTCTTCAGGGCACCTATTGTAATGCCTGTAAGGCTTCTTTAGTTTCCTTAAGTTTTGCTTGGTTATCTGCTAATTGCTTTTTTGCTCCTGCGACAACTTGCTCAGGAGCTTTATCTACAAAAGATGGATTACTAAGTTTGGTTTCAATTCCTCGAATTATACCTTCCAAAGATTTTGCATCTTTCGTTAATCTTTTTCTTTCAGACTCGAGATCTACTCCGGAACTTAGGTCGAGGAAAAAAGTTCCAAGTGGAGTAATGGATGCTGGTAGTCCGGAGGGTGCAGTATCTGTTTTCTTCAGTGCTGCTCCACCTACCATCGCTAGGATGGATGATTCATTTTCCTGAACCATTTTTTCATCGCTTTCATTTCCAATAAATAAAAACTCAACTTTTTTATTATTCGATAGATGCCTCTCCGCCTTTAAAGCCCGTAAGTGTGTGATTAATTCCCGAATCCTGCTAACATTACCCAGGGTATTCGAGTCTAGATTAAGACCCAGGTTACTAAGAGATTTAATAAACGCATCACCTTTTCCTGGGGATACGCCTTGAATACTTTTGCCGTTAGAATAACCAAGTGTTGCCCAAAGTTCTTCGGTGATGAATGGTGTGTAAGGATGAAGGAGTAAGAGAATCTGTCGGATACAAAGATCTTGAACAGCCAAGCAAGTTTCTTTGGCTTGTGAATCATTCATTCTCGGTTTGGAGATCTCAATGTACCAGTCACAAAAATCAGTCCAAAAGAAGTGGTAGATCGTATGAAGCACGGAGTTAAACTCGTATGCTTCATAGAGCCTTTCTACTTCGTCCAGTGTTTCGGCCAATCTTAGTAGAATTGCCTGATCATCTTTGGTTATTTGATCCCCCTGGACGCGAAGCAGGATAAGGTCGATTATGGAATTATCTTTGGGGCCTCCTGACATTTGTCTGAAGCGACAAACATTCCATAATTTATTGCAGAAATTCCTACCCTGTTCAATTCGTTCTTCTGAAAAGCGAATATCCTGTCCTTTGGGTGCAATACTCATGATTCCATGGCGCAATCCATCGGCTCCATACTTTGCAATCAATTCAAGTGGATCAGGGGAATTACCCAAGGATTTAGACATTTTGCGACCATCTGCATCCCGTATTATACCAGTGAAGTAGACATCATTGAATGGGATACGTTTAGCAATGTCAGACTCTGACAAGGACATATCCTTTCGTTTTTCCATACCTCTGAATTCCAGACCTGCCATGATCATTCTAGCCACCCAAAAGAAAATAATATCAGGTCCGGTAACGAGGGCTGAAGTTGGGTAGAAGTAGTCTAACCCTTTTTTCTCCATTGCATCTTCATCCGGCCATCCCAAGGTTGCTAATGGCCAAAGCCAAGATGATGCCCAGGTATCGAGTACATCTTCATCCTGTTCCCAATTATGTATATCTTTGGGAGGAGTGGTAGAAATATGCCAATTTTTGGAGTCCGAACGAATACTTCCTTTGCGGTACCAAACTGGAATGCGATGCCCCCACCATAGTTGCCGGCTAATACACCAATCCTGAATGTTATCGAGCCAATGGAGGTATGTCTTTTCCCACCGTTTAGGAAAAAAACGAATGTGCCCGTCTTTTACAGCTTTCTTAGCCTCTTCAACTCGAGGATATTGCAAGAACCATTGTTCAGAAAGTCTAGGCTCAATTGGAACATCTGCTCTTTCTGAGAATCCCACTTTGTTTTCGTAGGGTTCACTCTCGATCAGCATTCCTTCATCATCGAGGTTTTTAGCAATAATCTTCCTAGCGGCAAAGCGTTCCATCCCTTCATAATTTGGGCCAGCTTGCTTGTTTAATGTGCCATCAGGGTTAAGAATTTCAAGGATTGGTAAGTCGTGACGTTTAGCAATTTCGAAGTCTAGCTTGTCATGTGCGGGGGTGATTTTTAAAACCCCGGTTCCGAAATCCCGTTGAACTGCTTCGTCAGCAACGATAGGGATAGCCTTTGGATTGATAGGCCTTAACACATGTTTTCCTTTGAGTGTGACCCAGCGGGGGTCTTCAGGGTGAATGGCCAAGGCTACATCTCCGACAATCGTTTCCGGTCGGGTTGTAGAAACTTCCACATAGGCACCAGGAGTTTCCAAAATGTTATATCTTATTTTATAGAGAAACCCTTTTTGTGGTTTCATGATTACTTCCTCGTCGGAAAGTGCAGTCAAGCTAGCAGGGCACCAATTAACCATCCTCTGACCGCGGTAAACATATCCTCGATTGTAAAGTTTTACAAAAGCGTCAACGACAGCTTTGGAGTAGTCCTCGTCTAGAGTATGTACATTCCGTTCCCAGTCACAGGAACATCCCAGTTTTTGTAATTGTTTAAGGATAATTCCCCCATGTTTATCTCTCCATGCAGCGGCATGTTCGAGAAAATTTCCCCTCCCTAATTCTTGCCTGGATTTTCCAGACTTGGCTAAAGACTGTTCTACTTTCGTCTGGGTCGCAATACCTGCGTGATCAGTTCCCGGGAGCCAAAGTACTGACTTTCCTTCCTGCCTGGATCGACGGGCTAGAATATCCTGGATAGTCGTGTTCAATACATGACCCATCGTTAAAACCCCGGTGACATTAGGGGGAGGGATCACAATAGAATAGGATGGCTTGCTCGGGTCAATCTTGCCCGAGAAACACTGGTTATTTAACCATTTTTGATAAAGCCGATCTTCGACTTCTTGGGGAACATATGCTTTTTCCATAGGGGGAATAAAAAACTCTTATCCTTATCGAATTCTCTTGGAATGGCGAGAAAAAGCTCTGGAA
>JAOFOL010000074.1 GCA_028042835.1 Opitutales bacterium
GTGGTATAAACTAAAGCGATTAGGCTAAGTACAAGAATGCCCGAAATGTTAAACTGGGTTAATTTTCCTTTCCGGAATGCAAGCAATAAAATGGTAAGCAGGGGAACTCCTACGAATACTATTAGGAATTCAAAATAGTTCATCACAGATCAGTTAAAAATGGACTTAATAAGACAGGGAATCAAGATACCAAGCTTTTTCAAACCGCCCACTACAGCACGCTTATCATGGTATAATTCAGGATTATCTTGGATTACCTCACCAATCTCGCGATACATTCTGCCTGCCCAGCGGACCACGATGCGCATCCGCCAGGGAAGGTAGCGAATACCCTGCTCACCACTCGTATAACGACGGTCTGCTTCCATCAGAATTCTATTTTTAATTGAAGTAATCTCGTTCAAATCTGTATTTGAATTGATTTGCAGGATATCAGACGGTGAAGGAGTAGATTTAAAATACTCTGCGGGCAGATAAATTCGTCCATTTTTAGCATCCTCGAAAACATCACGGCAAATATTGGTTAACTGCATAGCAATGCCTAAGTCATCCGCATGTTTCAGTGCCTTCTCATCGATAACCCCAAATATCGGACAGGTCATCAACCCTATAGTCCCAGCAACCCCATGGCAGTATGCAAGTAATTCAGCCTCGGTTTTCATGGCCACTCCATTCTGTTCCTGAATCATCGCGGCCATAAGTTCAGTCATAGGTAAGGAAGCCAGTCCCCAACGGGCTTGCAGGAACCTATAGTGATCAAGAAGAGGATGCGGTTTGTGCTCGGTCCAACATGCCATCGCATTCCGGAGTTTATGTTCCTGTCCTTCGTCCGCCCAGTCGTCTAATGTTCGGCACACATAATAAAGCCTAAAAATCGCTTCGGCTCTTTCCTTGGGAAGGAGAAAAGAGGCGAGTGAAAAGGTTCGGCTCTTAGAACGGAAGAGCTGCTGAAAGACTGCGTCATCTCCTGCACGCGAGGGAGGAACCAGCTTTTCAACTACTTTGGCTGAAGAAACAACGCCGGGTAAGCCTGCACCCGGATGGGTACCTGCTCCACAAAAGTAAAGGTCTTCTAATTCTTCGGACTTGTTGTGAAAGCGGAACCAGGCAGACTGAGTAAAAAGCGGGGCAATCGAAAACCCACTCCCCCAAAGCGTGTTGAATTTATCTTCAAAGTCATCGGGGGTTACAAAAAACGATACATCGAGATAATCATCCAGTCTTGGGAGCAGGGAATCTTGAAGTTGCTTCTGAACTTGCATGCGGATTTTTTCTCCAGCTTCCTGCCAATTGACTTGGGCTTTTTTATTAGGGACAGGAGCAAGGACATAAAAGGCATCGCCCCCTTCTGGTGCCATAGTGGAATCGGTTGCTGCCGGACGATGAAGATACAGACTTAAGTCATCTGAAAGAACTTTTTGGTCATAGATTTCAGCAAGCAACTCTTTAAAAGTCTCCCCCATAATGATGGTGTGATGCTGAACATCGGGGTATGCCCTCGTGGTACCAAAATACCAAACAAACAAACCCATAGAATAAGATAGGTTATCAAGTTTAGAATCAGTCCACTTCATCCGGTGACTCGAATCTATTAGATTACGATAAACCTTGGGCGGGTCGGCATCAAAGGCGACAAGGTGGGAGTTTCTCTTCTCGCCGTTAGAAAACTGAATGCCACAGGCACGACCATTTTCTACAAGAACCTTTTCCACTTGGCTATTGAGTTCGAACTTAATCCCTACCTCTTCAGATAATTTCACCAATGCCTTGACCAGTTCTCCGGTTCCTCCTTTAGGGAACCATATACCCCATTTTCTTTCCAAGTAATGGATGAGGCAATAAATCGAAGTAGTTTGCATCGGATTTCCACCAACAAGCAAGGGATGAATACTAAATGCACGGCGAAGGCGGTCGTCTTTGAGGAACTTTGAAACCAAGGTATAGACGGAAAGGTAACTTTTAAGGGCAAGCAGAGGGGGCACTTGCTTGAGCATTACCCCAAAACGGTGAAAAGGTTGATCGGCTAGTTTTTCGAAGCCAACTTGAAAGATTCGCTTGGAAAATCTAACCAAACTTTGATAGCCACTCCCTTCCCCAGGAGAAACCCGGTTAATTTCAGCAATGGTGTCTTCCAATATTCCTCCGTAATCAAGCCTCTCCCCGTCTGCAAACTCAAAACGATACCATGGTTCCACGGGTAAAAACTCAACATAGTCTTTCCGGTCTTTTCCAAAAAGCTGAAATAGTTCATCAAATAAGAATGGAGCCGTAATTACGGTGGGTCCGGCATCAAACTTGTAGGCGTCTTTTCGGTAAACTTGCGCTCTGCCACCGGCCATTGGGTTATTGTCTATAATAGTTACCTCATATCCAAGCCTGCGAAGCCTAAGTCCCATCGCCAGACCACCGAAACCCGCACCGACAATAATGGCTTTTTGGGATGGGGGTTCAGTTATGTTTTGTTTACCTTGCTTTGAAGTTGAATCTTCAGGGAAATTCGGCCCAATCATTTTTAACAGGCCAAATTACAGGTGGGGCTAGGGCTTTTAGTAAGTTTTACAAAAGGTAATACTAGTTCATGGATCATAAGAGTAAGGCTACTCGGGAACTCCACCAAGCCAACTTCTGCCTCCTCAATTAATTTTTCATGGAAATTGGAGGCATGCTTAAATAGGTCGGGAGCATGTGCTTCACTTTTGGAAAGAAGATAATACAAATTAGGTCGATCGTTAAGAATGTCAGACATGGTGGCCCGCCCGGTTTTATTTCCTAAATAATCAGCTTCATCATCGCGAATCTGGTAAGCGACCGCAAACTTAGCGAAAACTTCAGTGAGTTTATTAATTTCTTCAGTATTTAAATTAGCAGCATGTCCAACACAACGAATAGGTAAGGTAAACATTACACCAGTCTTGTCGTATGCCAGATTAAGATACTTACAGAAGATATCATCGTTTTCTGAGAGCTTAAAATCCAATTCACAGAGAGCACCTCGGACAGCAACAGAAACCGCGTTCGACAAACTTGACGTCCACTCGGATTTTATGATGGGATCGATTGCAGATAAAGAAGCAATTTCAAATGCCTTTGCAATTAATAGATCACCAACAAGTAAAGCCTTTTGGAGTCCATATTTATGCCAAACAGTCTGTTGTCCTCTTCTTTCATGATCACTATCTACAATGTCATCATGCACAAGACTTGCGTTGTGAAGAAGTTCAGTAAACAAAGCAATTTCGAGAAGATGATCTTCAGACAGTCCGAAGCACGCTCCGACTCGAATGGAGAGTTGCCCGCGAAAACCTTGACCTGACCAAAAATATCCTTCTTCGGCAAATAGGCGAAGAGTCGGATCATTCAAAAAACAATCCTTGAGCCGTCTGTTAAGACGGCTCAAGGTGTCTTCTTTTAAAACCATGGCGGATAGCCGATACTAGGTCAATTATGCCGTTTCGCTATCGCTGGTTGCTGCTACCCAAATCGCAAGTCCAAACGCAGCTTTATTCACTAAATCTGCTAAGTTGTATACAATATTTAAAGTATTCATATCAACGGGACCGGCTGAAAGATAAGCCAAGTAGTAACCAATCGGATAAATCGCCCAACCAAAAGTAACAATTAGTCGAATAGTTTTGAAGGCTTGTTGGCAGGCAGCATTTCCACTGTTTTCATTGAGTTTAGAAGCTTCACCCTTGAAAATTTCCCAAATTATGTACAACCACCCAATCATGCCTACAAAAAATCCTTGAGTTTGATAGGCCTCATTTGTTTCACCAACATATCCCCCAATGAGCATCACCAGTGACCCGATTAGTAACTTCCAAAATACATTGGCGTTCACCTTAGTCACAGCTGCAAGTATGAGATAGAATTCTACAATTTGCAATGGTACCGTTATTAGCCAATCGATGTAACGAAAAACAGTTGGGCTCGTTGCTTCGGATACCCAAACTTCACGCATATACAGATAGTGCCAGAATGCAACACCTGTAACAAGACCCGCAACAGTTAGCGAAGTTTTCCACTTGCCTTTGACGCGGTCACGCTCGATGAAGAAAAACACAGTTGCTGCAAGCATCATTGCAGTTGCTAACCAGAAGCTGACACCAACAAAGTCATTTGGGTCCAAAGCTGTAGATTTTGCTCCATGACTTTCACCGAATGCAA
>JAOFOL010000075.1 GCA_028042835.1 Opitutales bacterium
CCGGAGAATGGTGGAAACGGGCAAGACCTCCGGAAGTCCCATCTAAAAAAGGGAAACCGCCCAAGAGAATAATCGAATTAAAAGTTCCCCGAGATCAAGTGGTTGCCTTTGCCCTCTACACCCAGGATTCTGGAACCCTCAAATTGACCGGACAGCTTTATCCTCTGATGCCCGATGAATCAAGGGAGGTCCGATTGGAAACAAAGCAGGGAAAAGAATGGAAAGAAATTTCCAGGGTTAAGGTCACCTATCCCGGATGGACTGCCCATTTTCGGATTTCAAACTGGGACTCAACCAAGAATATTCCGTACCGTGTAATGCACGGGGAAAAAGCTTCTTTCGAAGGGCTCGTCCGAAAAGATCCAATCAATCAGGGCACCATTGTGGTTGGAAATTTATCCTGCAACTCAAGTCGGACAAAGGGACCCCGACCACAAATTATTGAAAACCTCAAAGCGGTCAACCCGGACATGCTTTTCTTTGCCGGTGATCAAACCTATCACCATACGGAACACACTGCGGGCTGGATCGAATTTGGTCTGCAGTTCAGGGATCTCATCAAAGACCGACCCACCGTAACCATCCCGGACGACCATGATGTAGGGCAGGCCAACCTATGGGGAGAAAGTGGGATTGTCGCGACTTCGCCCGCGGGGAACAGCGGTGGTTATTTCTATCCGATTCCCTATGTCAATATGGTTCAACGGCAGCAAACCTGGCATTTACCTGACCCAGTGGATCCTAAAAAGGTAAAGAGAGGGTTGGAAGTGTACTTTACCCGCTTACGAGTGGGTGGGATTGATTTTGCGATTTTGGAAGACCGTAAATTCAAAACCGGACCGGATGGCAAAATTCCCAAAATGGGTCCCCGCCCCGATCATATCAATGATCCCGCTTATAACCGGGATGCCGTTAATCTGGATGGCTTGGTCCTTTTGGGAGACCGACAGCTCAATTTTCTCTCGGACTGGAGTCAGGACTGGGAAGGTGCCCAAATGAAAGCCGCTCTTTCCGCCACCGCGTTCTGTGGTGCGGTTCATATTCATGGAAATCCGAACAGCCGCCTCCTCGCCGACCTCGACAGTAATGCTTGGCCCCAAAAAGGTCGGAACAAAGCATTGCATGAACTTCGAAAAGCCATGGCCACCCATCTATGCGGAGATCAGCATCTGGGCGTAGTGGTACAGCATGGAATTGAATCACACCGTGATGGTCCATTTGCCTTTACCAGTCCGGCTATCGTCAACACTATCTACGGAAGATGGTGGAAACCGGAGGATGAAAAACCAGGTCCCCGACCCATTCCGAATTCTCCTCTCCCCTGGACCGGGGATTTTGAAGACGGACTGGGTAACAAAATAACCATGCACGCCTATGCCAACCCCGAGGACCGGAGTAATGAACTCAAACGGGCTGACGGGTTCGGAGTTGCCCGGTTCAATAAAAAGGATCGTACAGTCACCTTTGAATGCTGGCCCCGTTTCTCCAAGGTTTCCGATGGAGATCAGGCCCAGTTCCCGGGTTGGCCAGTTACTTTTAAAATGTCGGAAAATGACGGTAGGAAGGTAAAAGGTTGGCTACCACAATTGACTTTTTCAAAGCCAAATCCTGTGGTTCAAGTTATAAATGATAAAACCAAGGAAGTCTTATACACCGTTAGGGTTAAAGGTAAAAAGTTCCAACCAAAAGTTTATACTACTGACCCTCACAGTATACGCCTTGGAAAAAACCAGCCTGTTAACTTACTTCTTGAAAAAGCAAAACCAGTCAGCGAGCGTCTTAACGCTAGAAAATTGAATTTGGATCCTTATCTGTAGGATTTAAATTACTTCTCCCCGTGATCGGTTTCACTTTTTATGAGTGAAACATTTTCTTTATTCCTAGATCCCAAATAAGCGATCAGATCACGTAAATCATTTGGGTTTAATGTCATGCCTAATGGAGGCATCGCCGATATGGGAGCGGACACTTCGGAAATATCAGCCTTCTTAATCTCCTCTTTTTTTCCATCGGGAGAAAGAAGAATAAGGCTTTCATTTTCCTCTGCCATAATTCGCCCTACTTTAGTACCACCTGAATTGGTACTGATTGTTGAAAGTCCGTAACCAGGCGAAATCTCAGCATTCGGATTAACAAGTGATTCTAAGAGCTTGGATGGGCTTAACCGATCCCCGACTAAACTAAGTTCTGGACCCTGTGCCCCACCCTCACTTTCAATCTTATGACATTGTAAACATGCCCCCTGATTTCTAAATACTAATTCTCCATAATGAGGGTCTCCGCCATATAAGCTGAGTGCATGAATTCTACCGGGATCTCCAGCAGCGTAGGCAGCAGCAACGCCGGAAGCATCATCGTTTCCATTGCTTGCCATCGCTTGATACAAATCAAGCCACAGCTCATTTCTCAGGTGAAGTTCTCTGGTTTGCCAAAGACTAATCAAAGTATCAGCATTTTGCTTCGCCAATGCTTTAAAAACGCTCCGGGCAACAATTGGGTCTTCTTCTTTAACTGCTAATAATCCCTTTTCAATAAATTGATTTAGTTTACGATTGATCAAGGCTTCATAACTCACTGATTGAACTGCCACACTTTTATCAGATAAAAGATTCTCTATTAACTTATCGTCAATTTCATCTTCTAAACTTAGCAATGATCGAAGATTGGATGCACGAACTTCGTCATTTAAATTTAAATCAACAACTTGTTTGCGCAAAATTTTTGCATCCATTGAAATTCCTGCTTCCAAGACAAATTTCCCCAATAACGAAGCGAGTTCTGGAGTCTTCTCTGTTTCCACCAATGTTCTAATCTGTTCTTCATAAAAACTTATTAATTGATTTCTTGAAAAAATTGCTTTGAGAGTCGGTCGATAATGGCCAAGTACAGGGTCCGTATCCAAGGGGATTGCCCACTGAAGTAATGCTTGAAGAGCAAAAATCCTTACCTCTTTATCAAGTTCTGCATTGGCACAGGCCTTAATAAGTAACTGAGCCGATTCTTCACTTCCTAAACGAAAGTAAGCAGCGACTAAGCGTACTTGATGATAAAATTTAAAATCCTCGATTTCGAGTGACATGAGATTTTTTCCTGCAGGTCCATCTAATGCACTTGTATCATAAATCGCAGAAAGAGCTTCTTTTTGGATCGCCGGAGATTTATCATTGAGAAAATGTCCAAGATGTGAATGCCCTAAGCGACGAGACGCTAAGAGAGCTAACATTCTTTGCTCTTCTGATTTTGCATCCGCATATGAAAGAGTGTGAGCAGGTGATACCAACCGTGCTAATGCCGAAAGTAAAGAGTGCCGAAGTGTGACATCAAAAGCAGTGCCTTCATTTTTTTCAGCCCGATCAAAAAGTGCATCCACAGTCACTGTACATCCTTTAGGTGCGACCCTACCCAGTGCAACTACAGCAAGCGAAACCACCCGTAAAGATGGGTCATCAAGCATCGTGATTAATCGTTCTTTTGCACCTGCAAGTCGAATATCACCACAGGTTCTGGCTGCATTTGCACGGATTTCTAAATCTTTAGATTCCAAGGATTCCACTAGATGAGAAGCGGTCGAGTTGAAATCTTGTCGATAAAGTTGTCCAAGTGCCCATAATGCGTGAAGTGGAGCATATTCATTGGACCCGGCATCTTGAAGAACTTCCTTTAACCAAGTTATCGAAGTTTCACCTTTCTTGACTAAAGCAAATTGAGCCGCCTGCCTAACCCTCTGATCATCATGGGAAAGAAGGAGTTGTAATTCAGGACCAGATCGCTCATCAAATCCTTTTTTGAAAGCGAGTGAAGTCTCTTTTCCAATCGCCAGCATTTTAGGGTCTGTCGGACGCATGATCTGAACAGTCCCATTTTTATTCACTGACCACCCTCCTCCATAGTCAGCCAAATAAAGATTACCATCATAGCCGTGCTCTACATCACAGACTGCTACGCCCTCTACCAGTACGGAACTTTTTTCTATCTTAAAAGTAGAATTCGCAGACCTGAGAGATACATGAATAATGTTGGAGTTTTTGGCAGCACCGCGATAGTTGGTAACAAGAAATCCTTTCTGTAAATCATCGGGCACGGTATTTCCTGAGAGCCAAGTGACACCTGACGGTCCATTACCAAGATGGCCAACG
>JAOFOL010000076.1 GCA_028042835.1 Opitutales bacterium
GCAGTGGGAAAAGAAAAATGTGAAACTCTTAAATCCTGACGAAAGCATACGAAATAAAGACGTTCGCGTTTTTGCGGAATTCCAAACTCAGAGGCATTTAAAACTTTATAAAAAACATCATATCCGGCACTGCAAAGTAGTTCGATTGTAGTAGACAACGTTTTTCCGCCTGAATGTGTGAGATAATTTTTGACATTTTCCAAAAAGAGAACTTTTGGACTATGTACTTTTGCAATTCGTAGAATCTCATACAGCAGAGTGCCTCTTGCATCTGCAAATCCATGTTGGTTTCCTGAAATACTAAATGGTTGGCAGGGAAACCCGCCACACATTATCTTATGGTCAGGTATTTTTTCTGAATTAATTTTGGTGATATCCCCATGTGGAGAATTTCCAAAATTATTTAGATATGTCTCCCTGGCATCCTTGTCTAAATCCGAAGAAAAAACACAAGTGTGTCCTGCACTTTTCAACGCATGACGAAAGCCGCCAATACCACAAAAGAGATCAATAAAACTAAGCTTTTCTGTTTTCCCGATAAACTTTTACTAATAAATAAAAGATAACCGGCAAATAGAAAGAATTATAACTTGCTAAATATCACAAAGCTCTACGGCTTCGGCCAAACCTTCAGCGGGATCCCGAGTGGGAATAAATTCCTGACCGACAAACCCCTTGTAATTAATATCCAGCAAGGCCTGCATAATCGGCGGGTAATTGATTTCCTGGTTATCATCCAATTCTCCACGACCAGGATTCCCTGCTGTATGAACATGACCGATATAATCTCCGCATTCGCCAATCCTTCGGATGACATCACCGTCCATAATTTGCACATGATAAATATCAAAAAGTAATTTCAGCCGAGGAGAGCCCACCTGCTTAAGAATATCCAAACAATAATCAATATGATCTCCCTGATATCCAGGATGGCCCTTATTCGGATCTGTTCCATCTCTCGTGTTAAGCATCTCCAGGCAAATCGTTACTTCTTTTTCTTCGGCATATCCGGCTATTTTCTTAAAGCCTTCAACACAGTTTTTGGCTCCTTCTTCAAGAGAAAAGCCCTCTTCATATCCAGTAAATGCAATCACATTGGGACAACCGAAGTCGGCCGATTCATCGATGGCTGTCTTGGTAGCCTCGATCAACATGGGGTGATATTCAGGATTATTGTATCCCTTGATAAATGGTTTTCCTTCCACAGGAATTCCCGAGATCGCGCAAGTGAGACCATGTTTTTCCAATGTCGGCCAACTCTTTGAGTCAATCAGTTCAATACTCTTACAACCCAACCGTTTTGCCTGTCGACAGGTTTCCTCCACCGACCAATGATCTGCAAAACACCAAGAGACCACAGATTGTTTGATTCTTCCCTTAGTTACGCCTCTCTTTAAAGGTGCCTGACCCACCGCATTTACCGAAAGCACAGGGAGGGTGGAGGCTACTGCCCCCGCCGTTAAGCCTTTAAATAGACTTCTTCGGTTTATTGTTTCCAATGAATGAGTTGGGGCACATATATTTTTTTGCATGCTTTTGTTCTCCACACTGCCACTCCTAAGGCAAGTTCAATTCACTCTGATTTCTAAAAAGCCACGATTGACATGTCTCTGTTCGCCTTTCAAATTTAACTAATAACTCATGAAAACTTCCCTACTGGCCTTCCTTTGTTTTATCCTCATTTCATGCTCAGAAAGTCCTGAGTCCACTCCCCTTAAAAAATCGGGCCAGAAAGAAGAAGCTCAGCGGACAAACTCTTACGAACCAGTCGGTAAACCTCTCACTAAACCTAGGGTTGAAGTCATGGCAGTTACCCAGTCCGAAGTCTCTCTCAACTGGTTTGATCCTTCTAATTGGCAAAGTGATCCGGGTTACCCAAGTCAGCCAGTTTTTTTGGTTGAGGCATCCACCAACCCAAAATTTGATAATCTGGTCATTGAGCGGGTAATTTCTGATTCTCATCAGACTACTTTTTCAAACCTTCAAATCGATACCCCGCACCACTTTCGGGTCACCGCCCTGCCCACTCCCGGAGATCCCCGCTTCTTACGAGGTGAATTCACCGTCATTACTGTAATTACCTCGTCTTATCCCAGGGAGCAAGTAGGGGGATTTGTGGTAAGTCCCGAACTCGGAAAAGTTGATTTTTCTTGGAGTGAACTCCAGCAACCCGGGCCCATTGATTATGTTGTCCATCTTCTTGATGACCCAAGCAAACAAAAGCCTTTCCAAGAATTTATTACCCGGGAAACTGAAATCCTGGATGTCATCCTACAGGGCGGGCGTACCTACTGGGCCCAGTTTCGGGCATCCCCAGCAGAAGACAATGATGCCTTTTCAACCACCGATGAAATTACGGTCGAGTTTGATGTCCCAGCAAACCCCCTTCCGCAACCCCACAATATCAGTGCAATCGACCGAAATGGAACCCTCGAAATCCAATGGAGTGCAGTCACCTCCAATATTGGAGAATTTTCCTACATGATCAATGTAAAGACCGGCCAAACTCTCGAAGAACCATTCGGCGATTTCGTTCAGAAAGAAGCGATCCTCAGTATCCCGGATGCCAAGCCCTATGGACGATTCTCTTTTTCCTTAAAATGTTTTCCAGTGGCCGGAAACTATGCGGATCTGGAAAGTCCAATCTCAGTCTTTACATTTGATTTCCCCATGGTGTACTGCCCGACTCCTTCCACCAAACCCTTTTCCCGCCCACCGAATGAATCCTCAGATCTAAAGATCTCCTTTAAGGAAATCCCGGATGCTCCAACTGGCCACCGCTATGAGATTGAAGTGGCCAGCGATCCGGAATTTTCAGCCGGACTGGACCGTCGGACAATTGGAGGCAATGAATTAGAAACTACCATGACCGGCCGCCTACCGGAAGAGACCCACTATGTACGCATCCGGATGATCGGACCGGAAGATGATGCCACCATTATTGCCTCTTCCTGGACGGATACAGTGGTACTCGAAGCTCAGCCAAAACCTTCTCCCCCGCTCAATCCGCTTCCGTAGGAGATTCCTCAGCGCTTCCAGAAAACCATCGAGAGGAGCAACCCGATAAAAGCGCCGCACGTATCGGCCGCTGCATCCCATACTTCCGGCGAACGCCCACTCCCCAGCCAGTCCTGCCAACACTCATCTGCAATCCCAAAACAGGCACAAAATGCCAGCAATCCCCAGGGAAAACCGTTCCCTCCTTTACCGAAGGCACCCCATGCCAAAATCCCCATGATAGCATACTCCACCAGATGAATCGCTTTGTCTGAAACCGCAACTCCAGTTTTGGGTAATTCACCCGGGCTCATGCTCGAAACATAGAGCACCAATGCACAATATAAAACCAATCCTATTTTCCACTTACCCATCCTGTTTTCTTGCCTCAGAAAACCAAGCTTGGCAATGGAATTTATCTTCCGAATAATTTCATAAGCAGACTGATACCCACACTCAAAAGAATCATGGTGGTGATCGGAAAAAAGAATTTCATATTTCCTTTTTCGTAGCGGATATCCCCGGGTAATTTCCCAAACCACGAGATGGTCTGTGGGGCAAATTGCAACACTATCCCGGCAATTACCGCAACTAAGCCAGCTACTATCAAAAATTTTCCCATTTATTTTTTCAAGATCGTAAAACCTCAGGCAAGAAAAGTCAAAAAAGTTGGCTTCCCGTATCTCCTGCCCTAGGATGGTGTGATTATGAGTCAATATATTGCCATGAATCGTTTTCGCATCGTAAAGGGTCAGGAATCCGAATTTGAGGAAATCTGGAAAACCCGAAATACCTATTTGGAGAACGAGCCCGGTTTCGTAAAATTTAATCTGCTCAAAGGACCCGAACGAGAAGATCATCTACTCTACGCCTCGCACACCCTTTGGGAATCGGAAGATCACTTTACTGCCTGGACGAAGTCCGAAGCTTTCCGCAAGGCACACGAAGGTGCTGGCAACCGGGGACATCTCTATCTCGGCCACCCGGAATTTGAGGGATTTGAAACCGTGGACGGAGCCTCGGTCGGGTAAGTTTGTCGAACGGCTTACCCCGTTATGACAACACATTTGTCATTGCGAGGAGAGAGCG
>JAOFOL010000077.1 GCA_028042835.1 Opitutales bacterium
ATTTGGAGGCGGTATCGGGGCTAAAACTGGAATGTATCTCATCGATGGTAAAATTAGAAGGCTTCACCCGCGGGAATGTGCCCGATTGATGGGATTTCCCGAAGACTTCAAACTGCATAGCCGGCGGAATGTTTGTTATAAACAGTTTGGGAATTCTGTAGTAATTCCTGTGGTCAGTAAAATTTTTGAAGAAGTACAAATCACTTTGAATAATAATTCCCAAAAAGCTGCCTGATCTAAAAATGTCCATTCAGCTTGCCAGAAAATCTGCCAAAAATACCTTGGGTTGTTTGGTTGGGTGCGCCATCGGGGACCTTGGTGCGATTTTTTGTTTTCAATCTTATTACTCTCCAAATGGAATTCCTCCAGAACTATGGAATCTTGTTTGGGCAGTTGCGATGACCAGTGGAATTATCAGCAGTATTATATTGGAAACGCTTATTCTCTGGAAGCAATTGGGTGGCAAGGAAGCATTTCGTACGGCAGTGGGGATGAGTCTAATTTCGATGGTTTTAATGGAGGTAGCAATGAATGTTGCAGACTATGGTATGATGGGAGAGCCTGCTATCACTTTGTCCGTTCTACCGGTTACTTTGGGTGCAGGGTTTCTCGCTGCTTGGCCTTATAATTATTGGAGGTTAAAGAAGCATGGGAAATGTTGTCATTAATTGCCCTTTTCTACACTTGCACTTACTTGAAATATTAAGCTAGTTTAAATTGTCATGAAGCTTTTACACCGAGAAGATGTCATGGAGGCAGGGTATGACCTCCCGAACACAGGATTATGTGCCAATATTGGAGAATCTGAAATGCAGGAACTCCGGTTTGGAGGAGAATGGATTTTAGCTGAAGATGAGACATTGGTGACTGACGGTCATGAACAGCGGTACCTTTATATGGTTGTTTCCGGTGAAGTTGCAATTACCAAGACCAATGATCAAGGGAAGAGCCAGCAGATCGCCACCCTTGGAACAGGAGCTGCTTTTGGAGAAATGGCTTTTCTTAGTGGAGGAGTTGCTTCTGCTAATGTCCAGTCGATAGGGGAAACAATTCTTTGGCGAATGGACCATGAGCAGTTGCTGGGATTCATAGCTGAGTTTGGAGTAGCTGGTGGCCAGCTTTGTTTAAATGTAGCCAGTATTCTTTCGGGCAGGTTAGTCGAGGGAAATAAAAAGGTCATTGATATGGGTAAGGAGCTACAGGCATCCTTGGCTCAATTCAAAACGGTTGCTGGAACCGGAACAGGCAAGAGTAATCAAGCTTTGCAGCAAATGCAGGGTAAGGTTGCAAATATGCAAAACGCTTTCAAGGGTGGTGCAGTAAAAAAATCGACCAGTATTTTTGCGATGGCATCCACAGTGGTTGCGGTACTGAGTACTCTGGGAATGATTGGTTTATTTGTCAGTTATGACGATTCATCTATTCAGGAGGCTGCGACTCTTGGCAAAAAAGTAAAGAAGTTGGAAGCAAATGAAGAATTCTATCTTGGATTAAAGAGAAGGTTGGAAGATGAAAATAAAGAACTTGTTGAGCAGGAGAAATTGACCAAAAAAGAGAAAGAAGAAATCGCAAGTAACTTGTCGAGTTCTATGATGGAGGCTCAATCTTTAAGGCAAGAGATTGAAACTTTAGAAGATAAACTTTCTGAGGCGAAGGATGATATAGTTCGTGCGCAGAGAGTCGAAAGGGTAAAGCCGCAAATTGCATCTGCTAAAAAAGCTGAGGTAAGTAAGTCACTCACTGAGGAAATGCTCTCATGGGCCAAGAATAATTCAACACTGGTTTATCCTGTTGAAGTCAAAATAAGAAATAAAAATATTACCCTTCAGGATCGAGCCGGACAGGTGCAAATTCCAGTTAAGGCAGGAGAGAGGGTTCGAGTAATGCAAGTACACCCGGCATCTCCTGATTATCTAGTGGTCGCCCAGTTAAATAGTGATAAACTTATGGCTACGGTTCCGATCAAAGATTCAGATTTTTTAGAGGTTCTACAGGTTAAGTATCAGGGTTACTCTCGTTCAGTTGGTAAAAAGGTATCGATTCCCAAAAGTAATTCGAATGGATTGGCTCCCCTTGATTTTGCGGACTCAGAAAATGAGACTTCAAGCGGGGAGGTAGATACGGTAGAAACTGATTCGAATTCTCCATCGGTCATTGAGGGATCAGCGATCAATCCTCAGAAATCGGAAAATGCATTAGATTCAATGCCTGCTAAGGCAACAGCTGAGAAAAAAGTTGATACAAGTGGACATGGAAATAACTGCGTTTGTAAAGACTGTAGGATAAAGAAAATTGGTAAGGGTAGTCTTTTCCCTGATCTATAATTAGAGTTTCTTTATCGGGGAATTAAGTAAGGAAAAGAGCCACTGCACCAGCTCCGACTGCAGCCCAAAACAGGGAGAGCAGAAGGTATGCATTTCGATGATTCCATCGGGTCAGTTTTTCCCATCCAGAATACCAATAGACTGATACTTCTTCCCCGTGGCGAAAATTTTGCAGATCGTCAAGTAGACCTGCTACGGTACGGTACCTTTTGGTTTTCCTTCTTTGAAGTGCTTTCATACAGATTGCTTGTAAATCACGAGGAATATTTCGATCCGGTGTTACCTCCCGTGGAAGAGGGTAGGGTTTTTCAAGAATCTTCTGTTTGATTTCTATAATATCCTCACCATCAACAAAACTATTCAGGGTAAGCATTTCAAAGAGAATAACCCCTAAAGAAAAAACATCACTCCGATGATCTAATAAAGGATCGCCTGTAGCAATTTCCGGAGACATGTACATCGGTGTACCGTAGTGTCTTCCAGTCGGGGTAAGCTTGAGATCAGAAGGGATCGGGTCTTCAGGAATATCTTTGGATACTAATGCTTTGGCACCTTTGATTTTGGCAAGGCCCCAATCGAGTACACAAACTTCACCAAATTTACCGACAATTATATTTGCTGGTTTAAGATCACGGTGAATGACCCCCATTTCGTGAGCATAAGCCATGGTCTGACAAACTTGTATGAGAATGTCGAGAAGTCTGGGTAAGGGGAATTTATCAACCACTTCGGGTACTTCATGTTTAAGATCAAGAAGGATTTGTCGTAAATCCTGCCCATCCACTTTTTTCATGGTAAAAAAGAGTTGGCCTTCCCGGTCACGCCCAAGTTCATAGACTGGCAGGGTTCCGGGATGTTGAATATTCGCAGTGACCCGCGCTTCTCTCAAAAACCGTTTGGTTTCAATATCAGAGTCCCTAAGATCGGTATGTAGGGTTTTATAAGCGACATCTCGCCTCAGGTTTTTATCAAATGCTACATGAATTTTTGCAGTGCCTCCCTCTGCTAGAGGTTTAAGTTCGTCGTATTTAAGTGATCCGCTTTTCCAAGCAGTAGGCAGGATATCATCAGTTTCCTGCGGATGCAGGCTTTTAGCTTCTTCTTCCACCCTTATCATAAGACTCCAGTAAGATAATCCTACTTTACCAACTCTGCAAGAGAGGAAGCCATTTACTTTGGCATTTGAAAACCAAGATGTGCAAGGTTCCGCTCTTTTGCCAGGTTGACCTGACGATTTCTTTCCCTAAGGCCGAGTTTCTTTTTATCATCAAGGGAGTCATAGCAATGGGGGCAGGAAACTCCAGGTTCGTACTTTGGAGAATTTAAGTCATCCTCAGCAATTGGCCACCTGCAACCAAAGCATAATTTTGCCTGCCCACCTTTGAGTCCGTGAACTACTGATACGCGGTTATCAAAAATAAAGCATTCTCCATCCCACTGACTTTTTTCCGCCGGAATTTTGTCTAAGTAATTAAGGATGCCTCCTTTAAGATGATATACTTCATCAAATCCGTTTTCTAAAAGTTGGGAGGATGCTTTTTCACAACGGATACCACCGGTACAAAACATGGCAATCTTTTGCTTTTTTTTAGTTTGCAGATTTTTTTCTACAAAGTCCGGCCATTCGCTGAATATTTGAGTGTTTGGATTTTCTGCTCCCTTGAAGGTCCCGATAGAAACTTCATAATCATTACGAGTATCAATAACCTGAACATCTGGGTCTTGTATGAGAGCGTTCCAAT
>JAOFOL010000078.1 GCA_028042835.1 Opitutales bacterium
CCTTAAAGAATTCCTGGGAAATTTACAACAGGCACAGGCCAAACTGAGTGAGGATGCCCGCAACCTGACCACCGCCCTGAAAGGGGATTCCAAGAAACAGGGGGACTGGGGGGAATTCATCCTCGAGCGCACCCTCGAGGCATCCGGTCTGGTCAAAGGACTGGAATTTTCGATGCAGGAAAGTTTTGACCGTCAGCGGCCCGATGCCATCATCCGCCTGCCGGAAGACCGGGCAATCGTGGTCGATGCCAAAGTTTCCCTCACCGCCTATGAACGATCGATTGGCACGGATGATGATGACCTGAAAAAACAAGCACTCAAGGAGCACCTGCAATCGCTCAAAAAACATGTGGATGAACTTTCCGAAAAGGATTACTCCGCCATCGAGGAAATAAACACCCCTGACTTTGTTCTTCTCTTCATCCCCATCGAGCCCGCGTTCGGGGCCGCCCTCACCCTCGACCCTGATCTCTATCAGTATGCTTTCGACCGGAAGATCGTACTGGTCACCTCCTCCACCCTCATGGCCACGATCAAGACGGTGGCCAATCTCTGGAAGCTGGAAAAACAGAACAAGCACGCTCATGATATCGCCCGCCGGGCCGGTCTGCTCTACGATAAATTTGTCGGTTTTCTCAGCAGTATGGAAGATGTGGGCAAGGCACTTGGCAAAGCCAGCGAGGCCCATGACAAAGCGGTCAGTCAATTATCCACCGGGCCCGGCAACCTGGTCGGGCAGGTGGAAAAACTCAAAGCCATGGGCATACGGACCAAAAAAGATTTACCGCAAAGTTTCAGCCGGGAACTTGAAACAAATCAGGAAGAATCCGCGGACTCTTCGCCCGAGCAGACCACCCTGCTCTAAAAAATAAAATTACTCAACCGGTAGACCGGCTTTGATCAGGACCGGATCGGCGGACCATACCATTCGTCCACTGCCTAATTGTCCATAGTCATCCCGACCGAAAGTAAGCAGGGATCCATCCTCCATTAGAAGCAGGGTGTGTTTATTACCACTCTCGACTGCCTTGACTCCACCATCCAGAATTTTCCAGGGACGATTCTTTTTGTTGGAAACAGTAGGATCAATCATCAGTTGTCCATGATTATTATATCCCATGCCCCAAAGGGAACCATCACTTTTTACAAATAGGGTATTTTCGGTGCCAGCACTGGCCGAGACCACTCCGGAATCAATTACCTGATGAGGCGTATAGCGGTCAAATTTTTCATACTCGCCCAACCTGCCCGTCCATTTTCCTCCAAACACCCAGAGCGAACCATCCTCCTTGACAATGGTACCGTGCTCCAGCCCGGCGGATATTTCCTTCACTCCGGAAGCCATCACCGAAACGGGTATATTTTGATCGGTCAACCCACCATACCCTAATTTCCCCTTATAGTTGCTTCCCATCGACCATACGGAACCATCTGTTTTAAGAAATACGGAAAAGTTGTATCCCGCCGAAGCCATGGTTACATTTTCATCCACAATTTGAACGGGATTTAATCGTGACTGATTGGTGCCATCTCCCAACTGCCCCTTATGATTAGATCCCATTCCCCAGAGGGAACCATCGGATTTCACAAACAAGCTATGGGCATACCCCGCCGAACAGTCCGTGACATTACCGTTGACTATTTGGTGGGGAGTTGAATTGTGCCCAGACGCAGCGTTCTGCCCCAACCGACCATCCTGTCTTTTACCCAGTCCCCAAAGGGAGCCATCCGAAGTAAGAAACAAGGTATGTCTCTCTCCAGCGGATGCATGCGTCACATTTTCATCCATGATCTTGACCGGAATAGAATCCGGACGCCAACCGGTGGTAAATACATAATCATCCCCTCTTCCCATACCCCATAATGAGCCGTCCTTTTTGACATAAAGGTTGTGATGCCATCCTGCACTCACTGCGGTTACATTTGCTTCTTCCACGGTGTAGGGAAGATGGGTATAGCTCACATTCCCGTCGGCAAATTGATGAAGATTGTTCAAGCCGAGGCCGTAGAGATTACCATCTGTTTTTTGGAAAAATAATGTGTGGGATTGAGAACTCGCATCGACCACATTTTGTGCAATTTCGATTGGAGACCTAACTGCTGTGCTGGTCATACTTCCAAGCTGCCTCCGTTGTCTATCCCCACAACCCCAAAGCGTGCCATCTGTTTTTAAAAAGAAACTATTGTGTGCGGAGGCATAGACCCGGCTAATACCGGAATCAAAAATCTTCACCGGCGACCTTTCCTCCACAGTTTTATTGTTCCCCAGCCTACCATCTCCCCCATTCTGGCCCATGGCCCATGCAGAGCCGTCTGATTTAACAAAAGCGGTATGAGCCCATCCCGCGCTCACATCAACCACCCCGGATTCCACAATCTGAATCGGAGTAGACTGTACTTCATATGACAGACCATTCCCCAGTCTACCATGACTGTTATTCCCCATTGCCCAAAGGGAGCCGTTATCCATGATGAAAAAGGACTGCACATTGTTGGCCGCAATCCTGACAACTCCGGAATCAACAATTTTAATGTAGGAATGACGATCCTGTGTGGTTCCATCGCCCAGTTGACCCGCATTATTTCTTCCCACTGCCCAGAGGGATCCGTCATATTTGAGAACCAAGCTATGCCATCCACCCGCTGCCACCTGGTACACTCCGGATTCAATCACTTGGGTAGGCGTTTTCACTGTTGTATTGATGGAAGGATAGGCAATTCTTCCATATTGATTGCTTCCCATTGACCAAAGGGAACCATCCTCCTTGATAAAATAGCTTGCACTGGTCTGTAATACCATTGCAGCAACCCCGCCTTCCACAATTTTAACCGGACTTGATCGGGTTATATCATCACCCGTACCTAATCTAGCTGAATTGTTTTTGCCAAAAGCCCAGAGAGATCCATTCCCGTCAATAAACATTCCACTTTCACGTATTGCAAATTGGTTACGGATAATTTTATTGGGATTAAAAACCGGCCCGATCGGCGTATCAGGTTCCAACGAAGGCGGTACGGGTGGAGCGGGCTGCGAAAGAGAAAATGTCTTTTCGACTGTTCCGAAAGCATTGGTCGCAAGCATGGTGTAGGTTTCCCCTGATTGGGCATTCACCTGCAGACTGGATACATTCTGCCCCTCAATAATCTCGCCGTTTTTCTTCCATTGATAAGTGACATCCATACCACTCGCAGATCCACTTAGAGTAACTTGGGAACCATTAGTGGCCTTTACCTGAGCACTTGAGCTACCCGAAAGTTTTGGACCGTACCGGTCACCGAAATAATCAATAAACACCTGATCAATTTTTTCAGGATCCGAAGCCCGCACAATTCTGTCCTGCAATGCAGGTTCCAGCATTTCAAGGGTGAGAGATCCATCCGCTAGGCTGTCGGCCAGCACCGCCCGGTCGGCCAGATCAGCCAATTCCGCGGCCAGTACCCGAGGGGAAGAAAGCACCCTTCTGCCCGGAATTGTTTGCAGCTCAGCAACACCATCCTTGGCGAAGCTCATGTGTACATACAGTTCGGGCTGGTCGAGCAGAAGGTCGGGTGGGATCGGGGACATCCCCTGCCCGCCCAAAATAACCAAATACCTACCCCGTTCCACCATCACTTCTATTCTATCATCCGCACTCTCTCCACTCCGCCAATGTTGGGTTCCCTGCTCATCCACCAGGGAAAAACTCATCACAAGCGAACCCGTGTACGGAATACCCTCAATTACCACATTTCCGGAATACGCAAACTGCCCGGCATGGGAATGGCTTACTCCGCCAAGGAACAGAGAAGCCATCAAAATAAGAACCGTGCCCCCTATCGGATTTCCACAAAGCAATCTGTTGATCCAGTCCCTCATCTATTCGGTCAGTTTGGGTGCCAAAGTTTCCGCTATAATAATCGACTTTTCCGTCCAGATAGTTCTGCC
>JAOFOL010000079.1 GCA_028042835.1 Opitutales bacterium
ATGAAAGCCGTTTTCCGCAACCACAATACCAGATTTCTTAGATTCAGGGTTTTTATTGCCGGCAAGGCGGGCAAGTTTCAATAACCCTTCGTTTGCTTCAGCCCCACTGTTACAGAATAAGACTTTTCCCGGTCCAATCTTCTGGACTAGACGTTTTGCTAATCTGACTTGTTCAGGAATCGAAAATAGATTTGAACAGTGAACGAGCTCTTTTGCTTGAGTTGTAACCGATTTTACCCAATGAGGGTGGCTATGTCCTAGATTAGTTACAGCAATACCAGTCGTGAAGTCCAGGTATTCCTTTCCATTGGCGTCCCATACTTTGGTTCCTTGACCGCGAACAACTTCGATGGCAGGTGCTGCATAATTTCCGACGAGGAACTGGCTATGTTCAGTTGAGACCATTATAAATTACGAAGAATGCACGATTTCAGTACCAATTCCTTGATCGGTGAAAATTTCGAGTAGTATACTGTGAGGTAAGCGGCCATCGATTAAATGCACCCGGTTGACTCCTGCATTGAGGGCCTGTACTGCACTGTTGACTTTGGGTAACATACCTTTGGCAATCACACCCTTTTTTATTAGGGAATCAACCTGATTGACTGCGAGACTGGAAAGTAGAGAGTTTGAATCATCCGGATTGCGGAGTAAGCCCGGAACATCAGATAGGTAGACAAGGCGCCGTGCACCCAGAGCAGTGGCAACTTCGGCGGCTACAGTATCCGCATTGATATTGTAGCATTGCCCATTGCTGTCAGCCGCGGTCGATGAGATTATGGGCATGAGTCCTTCGTTTAACGCACTTTGGATCGGGGCGGTATTCACTTCTGATATCGAGCCCACAAACCCGAGGTCTGGGTCCTGTTCGAGCTTTTGGCAACGAAGAATTTCTTTACCCGGAAGTCTTTGCACTGCGCAGTCATAAGAACTTACGAAATCAGCCACTTCCGCATTTACTTTTCCGTTCAAGATATCATCAACAACCTGAATTGTCTGCCCATCGGTCACCCTTAGACCGTCTATAAAAGTTGCCTGCAATCCTCTGGATTCAAGTTCTTTAGTCACGGCTTTTCCTCCCCCATGAACAACGACCACTTTTATTCCAACGAAATTAAGAAACACTAAATCTTGTGCAACTTGTGAACGAACCGCCGGATCTGGGGAATCCATAAAGCTTCCGCCATACTTTACCACAAAAACGGACCCGCGAAAACGCCTTACATATGGCAGTGCTTCCATAAGAATTGTGGCTTTGTTCTGACTATCCTCGTATTGAGACATGATACGGTTATTCGCTCTTGTTAAAATTCACATATTCTTCACTCAGGTCATTACTCCAAATTTCTCCAGCTGCTTTTCCCATATTGAGATTAAGGGTAATGGTGAATTCCTTTGCAGAAACAACTTCCTTCCATTGGCTTTTATTTCCAATAATAGGCTCTCCTTTATCAAGGGCAGGAATATCGTCATAGTCTAAATCGACTTTATCAAAATCCATCCCTATTTTTGCATATCCCGCGGCATCTACAATTCTACCCCAGTTTGGGTCTGAGCCATACCATGAACTTTTAACGAGGAGGGAGTTTGCGATACTACGAGCCACTTTATCTGCATCTTCGGTGGTCTTTGCCCCGATCACTTTCATTCGAACAAATTTGGTGACTTTCTCACCATCTGATACACATTTTTTGGCCAAAGCAGCACATACGCTTTCAACAGCTTTTATAAATGACTGCTGGAATTTCTTTGATTCTTTATGGAATTGAATTCCGGAGTTACCGTTGGCCATGAGAAGAACAGTGTCATTAGTACTCATGTCACCATCGATTGTAATACGATTGAATGATTTATTTACCGCATCTACGAGAATCGACTGAAGTTCGGTATTTGTGGCATCCAAATCTGTAGTCAGGAACGCAAGCATAGTTGCCATATTTGGCTCTATCATGCCGGCCCCTTTAACGACCCCGCCAATCGTGATTTCACCTACTGATGCAGGAATTTTCACGGAGCAGGATTTAGTACAGGTATCAGATGTAAGGATGGCTTCCTGAAAGGCTTTTGCTCCGTCGTATTCTTGAATGATATCTTCGGATGCATCACGGATGCCTGCAGTTATTCTACTCATCGGAAGAACTTCTCCTATTCGACCGGTTGAGCAGACGAGAACCTCTTTCGAATGGATGTTAAAATGTCGAGCGACCTCAGAGGCCATTTTTTTGGTATCAATTTCACCTTGTCGCCCAGTGCAGGCATTAGCATTTCCACTGTTGGCGATAATAGCATGGCATGCGGTTGTTTCATCATTTATAAGAGACTCACAATATAGCACTGGGGCTGCTTTTACATCATTGGTAGTAAATACACCAGCCACTGAACATGGTTTTTTTGAATAAATAATACCAAGATCAAGCTTGCCGTCGTGCTTGCCTTTCACATCACAATGCACACCAGAGCAAAAGAATCCTCGTGGTTCAGTCAGGGCGTCTCCATTATCAAAGAATTTCATAAAAGTCCTGTTGATTCCTCAAATCCTTCGCAGACATTCATGGCTTGTATCGCCTGACCGCCCGCTCCTTTGATTAAATTATCTTCGGTTGAACAGATTACAAAACGGTTTGTACGTGAGTCAAAGTGAGCAGAAAAATCAACCCGGTTGGATCCAGTAACATGGGACACTTCAGGAAATGAGCCTGTTTCCAGGATCCTTGCAAACGGTCGGTTTTTATAGGTTTGCTTCCATATATCATAGATTGCCGAAAGATTGGCACCTTTTCTTGCCTTAACTGAGATGGTAGTGCAAATCCCTCTGTTCATAGGAGCAAGGTGTGGATGAAATGAAATGATCACAGTTTGATTTGCAAATGTGGAGAGTTGTTCCTCAATTTCAGACAGATGCCGATGCTTAGGTAGTCCATAAGCTGACGCGTTTTCATTTCTTTCACAATAAAGTAGTTTTTCAGATGCATTTCTGCCTGCACCGCTTATTCCACTCATACTGTTAACCACAATATCATTGGATTCGATGATGCCTCCTTGTTTTAGAAGGGGAGCAAGAGGGATGAGTATGCTTGTGGGGTAGCAACCAGGTGAAGCAATTAAATTAGATTTCTCCCAACTCAGTTGATGAAGTTCTGGCAATCCGTACTGTGCTTTTTCGAGGAGGGACCGGGCAGGGTGTTCCTCCCCGTAAAATTCTTTATAAATGTCTGCCGACTTCAGGCGGAAGTCGGCTGATAGATCGATTACTTTTTTTCCTCCCCGTAATAATTCTATCGCATAGGCAGCTGCCGTTCCGTGGGGTAGGGCAAGAAAGAAAATCTCAAGTTCCTGATTTTTCGACAATTCTTCGACGGTGGGGTTAGAAAAAACTAAATCCTTTGAACGGCCTGCTACCTGCGGGATGACCCGGTCAACTTGTTGACCATCAAGGGAACGAGAAGTAACTGCAGATAACTGAATATGAGGATGTCCAAGTAATAACTTAACAAGCTCTCTACCTGTATATCCTGATGCTCCGATGATGCATGCTTTCATTTAGAATATGATCAATAAATTAAGATTTCTATAAACAACAAACCCCTCGCTGGTAAGACCGAGGGGTTCGAATTGAAACTGAATTTTGGGTTCTTATCTTTTGGAGAATTGGAACCTCTTTCGAGCCCCTGGCTGTCCGGTTTTCTTTCTTTCTTTTTTGCGTGGATCCCGTCTCAAATGCCCTGCCTTTTTCAACGGTGAACGAAGTTCACCGTCCATTTTTTCAAGAGCACGAGAT
>JAOFOL010000008.1 GCA_028042835.1 Opitutales bacterium
TGCTTACGCTGCACTTGGCGTTGGTCCTAGTTCAATTGGAATAGTACCCGCAATAACTTTTGCTGCTACGGCTAATGCATTTCGATATCTCGGAGCAGAGGTTAGACTCTGCGACGTAAATAAAGATAATGGACTTATTGATCTGGCTTCATTGGAGAAGGTGATGCAAAAGGTTAATGATGAAGGAGTGCCAGGGCCAAATATCGTTTCGCCAGTGTCTTTGGCTGGCAGAATTGCCCCCCTTCAACAAGTTCGTGAATTAGCACTAAAATATAACTTTCTAGTTGTTGAAGATGCATCCCATTCACCAGGCGCATTCAATTATCTACCCTCACAGGAAAAAGAATTTAGTGGAAGTTGCCGGTGGACGGATGCAGCAACTGTTAGCTTTCATCCAGTGAAGCACATATGCTGCGGAGAAGGCGGTGTAGTCCTTACAAACTGTGATAATGTTGCTAATAAAGCCGCATTACTCAGATCCCATGGAATAACGAAAGAAACAAAGCTTAATCAACAAAGGCCATGGTATTATGAACAAATTGAACTAGGTTGGAATTTTCGGCTTACTGATATACAGGCGGCGCTTGGGATCGAGCAAGTAAAACGCCTCGGTCGCTCAATTAAACGACGATCTGAAATCGCAAGAATGTATGACCAGGCTTTTAGCGATGAAAAGTTCAGTGGAAAAATTGATGTTCCTGACCTGATCCAAGGGCATGCATGGCATTTATATGTTATTCGCTTTACCCTCGATAGTGCAAGGGATGAAGCCTATCACTTCCTCAAAAACAGAGACATTATTAGCCAAGTCCACTACATACCTCTTTACAGGCATCCGTTTCATGCTTCGGCTTATAAAGTTGAGGATTTCCCTGGCTCCGAATATTATTTTAATCGGTGCCTGAGCATACCTATGCATCCTGAGTTAACCCATGATGAACAGGATAAAATCATTTCATCACTAAGTGACTTTATTACCTAGGTATGGATTTCAAGAAATTTACTGCCTCATCTACACCCAAGACCGTACCCGCGAAAGGAGAAATTCTTGGCTATAAGATATTAAAAGGTATGGATATTAACTTTCAGGGACATATGATTAAGCCTTTATTGAGTGATGATGCCCCTAAGCTCTATGCTTGGTACAAGCAAAAAGCATCTTCATTACTGCCTGATCATCCGCTAAACGGAGTTGAGGAAAATGAGTTCCTTACTGCAATCAAAGAGACTCTGCTATCTTCAGAACCAAAATCTGTCCATTTGCGACTTGATCATACAGATACATTAATCGGAATTGCTGGTTTCACCGACATCAAATGGGATAATCTAAATGCTAAAACTTATTTTTTCCTGGATCCTGACAAGTCTGATAATCCAGCATTATTTGGGCGTTACTGCAGTATTATCCTGCATTTACTGATGAAATGTGCATTCACTACTTTAATGTTAGATAAAATAGCGGTCGAGACACCGAGTTCCGAAATTATGCTTGTTCATACGATCGAAGCATCAGGATTTAAAAGAGAGGCTGAGTTCAAAGATTACGCTCAAATTAACGGTCGTACTATCAACATGATATACGCGTCTTGCACAAAAGAGGATTATTTTAGAGTCTTCCCCAATTTGTAGATAAAAACTCTAAGTTCTTCTGAATTTAACCACTCACCTTTGTATCTCGACAGAATCTTTAATCGTGCTAATTTAACGACCCATGCCAGCAGTTGTACTAGCCATTGCTAATCAAAAAGGAGGTGTCGGTAAGACAACAACAACCGTTAACTTAGGTTCAGCTCTCAGTAATCAGGGTATCCCCACCCTCATTATCGATATGGACCCTCAGGCAAACGCGACCAGTTCACTGGGCCTTGATAAGAAACCAGGCAAAGGTGTTTATGAACCTTTATTATCAGGATCCGATCTATCCTCACGAGTTATTTCAACTGGCAGAAAAAACTTATGGATTGTACCATCTGAGCTAGATCTGGCTGCAGCGGAACTTGAACTCAGTTCGGAGTCGAATTATCTTACTAAACTCCGCTCATCCATCAACCGTTTGCGCAACGAATATGGATTGCGTTGCATTTTAATTGATTGCCCTCCAACCCTTGGTCTTTTGTCAATGAACTCACTTTGTGCAGCTGACCACCTACTGGTAACACTTCAGTCCGAGTATCTTGCACTTGAGGGACTGGGGCAAATTGTCGGTGTAATCGACCAGCTGAAAACCGCTGGAGCTAATCCTCTTCTTTCCCTAGGTGGAATAGTTATGACAATGTATGATAACCGCACGCGTCTTTCATACGAAGTTTGGCAGGAGGTTGCTAATCACTATCCAAAGCAGGCTTTCCGTACGGCAATCCCGCGAACAGTAAGATTGAGCGAAGCACCAAGTTTCGGGAAAACAATATTCGAATATGACCCAGCGAGCTTGGGTGCAAAGGCTTATTCTGCGTTCACAAAGGAAGTAATTGCTCGCTTCCTTACTGAGTCTTAATACCCGCCAAAGCTCTGCATATTGATTTAAGCCTGTTTCAACCAAACTAATGAGTGATAAAGAGAATCTCTTACTTTTTCAGGAACAAATCGGGTACAGATTCGAAGACGAATCCTTACTGCTTCTTGCTTTAACCCATCCATCGTATCATGAGCACGATAGGACGAAATCGAATAATCAAAGACTCGAGTTTTTAGGCGACTCAATATTGAGCCTAATTCTAACTGATGAATTGTATCACAAGTTCCCCCATGCCGATGAAGGCGAACTTACTCAGCGTCGCTCCAGTCTAATAAGAGGTGAGTCATTAACCGGTCTAGCACGCCAAATAAAAATCGATAGTTTCATTCTCCTGAGCGTTTCCGACAGAAAAAACAATGGTCACTTGAGGGATTCAACATTAGAGGATGCGATGGAGGCACTTATTGGTGCTATTTACCTTGATGGTGGCTTGGGTCCAGTGAGGGATTTGGTAATGAAATGGATAACTCAATTTGTCGGAAAAATTGAGGAGAACGAGATTACACATAATCCTAAAGGGCGATTACAGGAGTGGATTCAGGAAAATATGGCTGATGCTAAAATTAAATATCAAATAAGTAAGGAGAGTGGTCCCGCTCATAATAAACATTTTGAAGCAGAGATTTTAATTAAAGGTAAGGTTCATGGTTTTGGAGTAGGGAAAAGTAAAAAAGCTGCAGAAAACATTGCAGCCCTAAAGGCTTTTGAATTTTTGTGTAATGATAAGAGAGAACAACGCCCTGCTGGACCGTGAAAAGAATAGCTCTTCCTAAAAAAGCAAATGCTCTATTCTACCCTTCCCTTCCTGAGTCCGCTCATGCCTGTCTTACTGCAAATTCATGGCTCAACGGCTCAAACCAAGTTCTACTGCTAATCTCTGACTCTATCACCAAATCCGAGTCATGGGGCGAGGATGTAGCTGGGATTGCTGAGGAACTTTTCCCTGGTCTGACAATACATTTTCATTTATTCGACGAGACACCAAACCCAACTCATCCAGATGCTTTTGAAAGAAATTGTGAGCGAGCAAGCACGCTTTCCTTGCTCACTGAATTTGCTGAGGGGAAATCAAGCAAACACAGATTAATCATAGCAAGTACACCTGAAGCACTTAGGTCGGCATGCCCGATCTTAGATAGTTCTACTGATAGTGAAATTAAAATCAATGCCGGGCAAGAAGTCGATTTTGCAAGAATCACCCAAATGCTTGCTGGAAAACTCGATTATTCATCCGAGATTCTATGTGAAGAGCCCGGTCAATTTTCAGTACGCGGGGGATTGATTGATGTCTATCCAATCAATGCAACCACTCCCTATCGAATCGATTTTTTTGGTGATGAGGTTGAAGAAATTAAAACCTTCGACCCAACCAGCCAGCGTACGGATAAAAAAATTTCATCCATACGTATTTCATCCTGTAAGCAAGAAGGATCGGGTTTAATGGAAGGTGCGTTTTTTGATTATGTTATGAATTCTACAACTTGGGTATTTCAAGAACCGGAACTGATGTTTTCCCAATTCCCTCTTTGTTTTCATCAATCTGAAAAAGTAGCCATGAATAAAGTTACTCTTTCTGGAATATGGTCTGAGGATCAGATAGTAAGAAATGAATATATAGGTTTCAGCGAAATAGATGCAGGCAGTGGTATATTTGAGCATGCAATAAGAAAAGAACTGATTATTCATTCGTGGACTAAATCAGAGCGTTCAATTTCCACAAACCTTGAGCTTACTAAAACTCTTGAAAATGAAAAGGGGCAAAGAGTTAATCGTCTTTTTGAACTCCTGAAAATTCAGGATCAGCAAAACGGTGAAATCATAATTGCAGCTGGAGCTGAGACTGAGATAAAGCGAATTAAGGAAATAATAACAGAGGAATCTTCGCTGGAGCGGCTAAATCCAAGGTTCCTGCCCCTTGGATTGTCAGAAGGTTTTATGTGTACCGCCCCTTTTGCAGGCGAAAACTTCCAATCTTTTCTTATCGATAAAACAAGAGGTATTATACTTGCAACAAGTCGCGAAATCCTGGGGAGAGAAAGAAGTCGCCGACCAATGAGATCGAGAAAAGCTCATGTTCAAAGGAAGGAAGTCGACCAAGCATTGGACTTTTCTGAACTCGTTCACGGTGACTATCTTGTTCATCATCAGCATGGAATTTGCCGATTTTGCCAGATGGGGAAAATTGAAGACGATTCGATCACCGAAGAAGCCATTACCTTAGAGTTTGATGATGGTATCATTCTTCACTTACCTCTACAGGAATCACATTTGTTGTCCCGATATGTTGGATTGAGAAAAGCAAAGCCAAAGCTAGCTAAATTAGGTGGCAAGGCATGGGCAAAAACTAAAAGTGAAGCTGAGCGAGCTGCTCTCGACCTTGCCGCTGATCTACTACGCCTGCAAGCTACTCGTCAGGCAAATCATGGATTTGCTTACTCTCCAGATGATCAGTGGCAAAAGGAATTTGAAGACGCATTCCCCTTCACAGAAACCCCTGATCAACAAAAAGCAATTGATCAGGTCAAGGTTGATATGGAGAGTGCTGAGCCAATGGATAGACTAGTCTGCGGGGATGTAGGTTTTGGCAAAACCGAAGTAGCAATAAGAGCAGCCTTTAAAGCAGTCATGGACGGCAAGCAGGTAGCCATGCTTGCCCCTACAACTATATTAAGCCAGCAGCACCTCAATCACTTCCGGGAGCGCATGTCGGATTTCCCGATAGCAATAGAAATGATGAGTCGATTCCGAACTCCTTCTCAGCAACGAAAGATTGCCCAAGCAACATCTGCTGGAAGCATAGATATCCTTATCGGCACGCATCGCTTACTTAGTAAAGATTTGGACTACAAGGACCTTGGCCTACTAATTATTGACGAAGAGCAAAGGTTTGGTGTTCAACACAAAGAAGCGATTAAAAAAATGCGATCGAGTATTGATGTGCTGACTTTAAGTGCCACTCCCATACCCCGCACCCTTTATTTCGCAATGGTAGGAGCAAGATCTCTTAGTGCTATCGAAACTGCTCCTGTCAATCGTCGGCCAATCCGAACAGATGTAGTTCAAAAGTCAGATGAATTATTAAAAAGAGCAATTGGTTTAGAGGTTCGTCGCGGAGGTCAAATTTTTTATCTTCATAACCGAGTTAAGACAATACACTCAGTTGCCAGTAATTTAGAGAAACTTTTCCCCAAACTCAGAATTGCTGTAGGTCATGGGCAAATGAATGAGGAAGAGCTTGAATTAGTGATGACCGAGTTTGTAGCTGGAGAATATGATATTTTGGTATGCACAACTATAATTGAATCTGGACTGGATATTCCTAATTGCAATACGATGATTATTGAAGGGGCAGACAAGTTTGGTCTCTCCCAACTCTATCAACTACGAGGCCGAGTCGGGCGATTTAAAAGACAGGCATATGCATACTTATTCGTTAACCAAACTATGGGTATCACGGACAAAGCTCGAAAAAGACTGTCTTCAATCAAGCAGATTAATAGCTTTGGCGCAGGTTTTAGAATCGCACTTCGAGACCTCGAGTTACGGGGTGCTGGAAACTTATTGGGCAGCGAGCAGAGTGGCCATGTCGCTGGAGTTGGATTTGAAATGTATTGTAAATTACTAAAAGAAAGCGTCTCACGGCTAAAAGGCGATGAAGTTAGTTTGCGACCGACCGCATCAGTCAGACTTGATTTCCTTATTAATGGAGAAAGCAGTGAAATAAAAAAGGCAGCGGGAGCATACCTACCTGATACTTACATACTTGAACCACGCCTTCGCATAGAATTTTACCGAAAACTTTCATCAGTAACAACATCCGAAGATGCCGACCGACTTGAAGAAGAACTTAAAGATCGCTTTGGAGAACTCCCAGATGAAGTGAAGGCACTTATCCTTGAGTCAAGATTACGCTGCCTGACTGAGCAGGCCAACTTCGATCTTATTGAAACAAAAGAGAATGAACTATTACTTAGACATGCAAGGAAAGGAAAAGCAGGTGAGCGGACATTTCACCGAATTGTAGGTCGATTACCTAAGCTTAAGCAGAAAAAACCACTTTTAAAGTTGAATGAAATTATAGAATTCCTCAAGATACTCATCCATGGGAACTAATTTAAATTTTTACCGTGGAGTCTTGGCGGCCTCCTGTGTTTCACTACTTTTTAATCATTGCCTTCAGGCAGAAGATAATTTGGTGGAAATCAATCGGGTTGCAGCCAAGGTTAATAACGAAATTGTTACCTGGGGTGAAATTGATCGTGCGATGACATCGCTCAATTTCACCAGTTCTGAAAAAAAAGATCGGGCGTCGGAATTTGTGGATGGGAAAGTGGACCGCCTTCTTTCCATCTATGCATTTAACGCAAAAGGAATGGCTATCCCTGATTCTTACATTGAACAGGAGTATAACAAAAGATTGATTCGTGAATTTAATGGGGATCGTCGATTATTTCGCGATGTTCTCCGTAGTAAAGGCATGTCACAAATGGAATACCGTGACAGTATTCGTGAGGAGATTATTTACCAGCACATGATGGCAATCCGCAAACGCTTGAAGGAAGATGTGAGTCCAGATCGAGTAGAGGATTTTTACAAAAAAAACGAATATCGTTTTAGGACAGATCAAAAAATTCGTTTAAAGGAAATCGTATTTTCACCTATAGCTGACGAACCTCTTTCAGTGCTTATGCAGCAGGCAAGAAAGGTTCGAGGCAACATCGCTGCTGGTGACAAATTTGAGGATGTGGCTATGAAGCAGGGTCAAAGTCCCTACCGAGAAAATGGTGGCGACTGGGGTGTTATGACATCCAGTCGAGAAATTCGCAGTATCGAAATCCGCGAGCAAGCATTTGAACTCAAAGAGGGAGATATATCTCAACCTTTTAAAGTAGAGTTACTCGAACGGAAGCAGGATGGAAGTGTTGGTAAATCTGGAAAAATCGCCGTTTATATTTTAAAGGCTGAAAAGGTGGAGAACTCTGGTATTCGTCCTCTTAACGAAGTTCGAGATGAAATCGAATCCCTGATTGCACAGGAAATTGAGGCTGATGCACAGCGTAAATGGCTAACCAATGTAAAAGCCGATGCGTATGTGCGTATCAATCTACCCAAGTAGCTTTAGTGCCAAGCTTCGGGTTCGATGAATTCTGATCGTTCCCACCCTGCCAAGCTTAAGGATCTGCCCGAGGAAGATCGTCCGCAAGAACGGCTAGAGAGACTTGGATCTGCCGCCCTATCCGACCGTGAACTACTCGCAATGGTTATTCGTTCAGGGACTGCAAAAAAAGATGTTCTTGCCCTAGCTGATGAATTATTGAAAAAAGCGGGCTCACTCTCCGGTTTATTACGATGGGATACAACTGACTTTCAGCAAATATCCGGTATTGGTAAAATAAAAGCCCTTCAGTTGAGCACGCAAATCGAAATTGCCAAACGAATGATACGCGGCGAACGGAATCTGGAAGTTATTCTGGATGAGCCTCAGAAGGTGTGGGAATATCTATATCCTGAAGTACGCTCAGATAGTGTGGAACGGGTATGGGTGTTATGTCTCGATCGTAAAAATAAATTAATCCGAGCCGAATCCGTTACCTCGGGGACAGCTACCGGGAGTTTGGTGCACCCCAGAGAAGTTTTTCGCCCAGCAATTCGCCACGGGGCAACCGCCATAATCCTGGCTCACAATCACCCGAGTGGTGATCCCACTCCAAGCTCTGCGGATTTACGGGTAACCAAAAAAATATTAGAAGCCTCCAGAACTGTGGATTTGGAAATGCACGACCATGTAATTCTGGGGGAACCGGAACACTGCCCACAAGGAATGGGGTATTACAGTTTTTCTGACTCTGGTCAAATTTAAGACTAGCCTTGGTAGTTTTAGAGGACAAGCAGTCAGTTTTGAGTAGGAATCCTAAGTTTAGTACAGTTAGGAACTGTGTCTAATTATTGCACAAATGACAGAATCCGAACACTCCAACGACTAACTGAAAAGCTTAGTCCATAGGGCTGGCCATTTCTAGCCTCACTGAAGGTGTAAAAGCATGTTCCGCCAGCTGAACCACCCCCATTGTAATCAGGAGAATCGGAATCCATAACAACTCGCCACTCCCCTCCGTGGGGACAACCCCAGTCGCGATGTTTTAATTCATCTGAGAAATTACAAGCTACAAGCAAAGTGTCTTCCGCTAAATCACCAAATTTAAGAAATGATAAGGTTTGCCCTTGGCGATCATCGCAATCAACCCATTGAAATTTCTCAGAAGTGTGATCATATTTCGCCCAGGTTTTATGGTTACTGTAAAGTTTGTTCAAATCGCTTACTAATTTACGAACCCCGTTATGCTGCGGAAAATCAAGCAAGTTCCAATCAAGGGCTGAATCAACATCCCATTCCTTCCATTGGGCGAACTCGCATCCCATGAAAAGCGTCTTTTTACCAGGCCATGTCCACTGAAGTGCGAGGAGGGACTTTAAATTCGAAATCCTATCCCCTTCATTTTTTATATTTATTTTATTCACTAGTGAACCTTTTCCATGAACGACCTCATCATGTGAAAAAGCTTGAACGAAATTTTCCGTAAACTGATACATCGCCCCGAAAGTGAGATGATCATGGGAAGATGAACGATCCTTCGGTGCAGTAGAGAAGTAATCGATCACATCATGCATCCATCCCATATTCCATTTAAAATCGAAACCTAATCCACCGACATCAGGAGGCAGAGTAATTTTTGGGAAAGAAGTAGATTCCTCAGCAATACTTATTACATTCGGATACTCCTCATGAATCGACTGGTTGAATTGCTTAAGGAAATCAATCGCTTCATAATTATAATTGCCGCCATTTTTATTAGGAATCCATTGCCCGTCTTGCCGTCCGTAATCAAGGTACAGCATGGAGGCAACTGCATCTACCCGAAAGCCATCAACTCCAAATCGATCGAGCCAAGAAATAGCGCTACCAATTAAAAAGCTCCGCACTTCAGGTCGTCCATAATTATAACACAAGGTGCCCCACTCCTCATGTGCACCCTGTCGTGGATCTTGGTGCTCAAAAAGACAGGTACCATCGAATCTAGAAAGGGCAAATTCATCAGATGGGAAATGTGCGGGAACCCAATCCATGATGACCCCAATTCCAGCATCCTGGACAGCTTCCACAAGTTGTGTAAATTCTGCCGGGGAACCATATCGGCAAGTAGGGGAATAATAGCCAGTCACTTGATATCCCCATGACGCACCATACGGGTATTCGCTAAGGGGAAGGAATTCAACATGAGAGAAACCATTTTCCACCAAATACCGAGGTAATTCCTCAGCCAATTCGACATAAGATAATGGACGGTTTTCTACCGCATGAAATTTCCACGACCCAACATGCATTTCATACACAGATAGAGGCTTTGAGTGGGGACACGCGCTTTGATCGCTAACAACATGCTTCCCTACATCCCGGGTTGAAATAATCGATGCATTTCCAGTAGGAGGTTCAAATAGCCAACCGAAAGGGTCTGCCTTTTCTCTAATCATTCCATCTGCACCGTGAATTCGAAATTTGTATTTATCTCCTTCTTTAGCAAAAGGAACGAAAAGCTCCCTGCATCCTGAAAAACCAAGAGAACGCATAGGCAAAGAGTTTGCGTTCCAATGATTAAAGTCCCCAATGAGGTGAACGCTCTTGGCTGAAGGTGCCCACACCACGAAAGATACTCCTTTAATATTTTGATGAACGCACGGAATAGCTCCAAGCTTAGTAAAAGGTCGACGATCATGACCCTCCGTAAATGCAACTAAGTCACTTGAGTCAACAGAGGTTGAAAAGGAATAGGGATCGATTATTTCATTCTCTACTTTACCAAATATAGCTTTAATTGAATACTTAAACGGTTCATTGATCTGTGGTAGATGTAGTTCAAAGAAACCTCTCTGATCTAACATTTCCATTCTGTATTTCATGGATTGATCAAAGCTGATTACAAAAACATCAGTAGCCTCAGGCAACCATGCCCGAACTACACAACCTGGGTAATCCTTAAGTGGATGCATGCCAAGAAATTGGTGTGGGTCGCCAAGTGAGCCACTTATACACATTTCCATTTCTTCGGAACGAATGATCATAAAGAAAAAACAATTATCTTTGATAAATGAATTTGCGAGCTTTGTTATTTAGAAATAATTTCGTATTTCTTTCTTGTGACTGAGACAGTTCACCGCATCGTACGACCTGTGTATTTATTTCGTTATCTATTTTTAATCTCAATATTACTTTTCACTCTATCCCTTTCTGCATATGGGCAAAACAGGGAGGAATCGCATGGATTGGTATTGGACGCGGAACAACCCCTGGAGTATGATGATCGGAATCAAACTATAATAGCCCAAGGCAAGGCAATGCTTCAGGGAGATGGGATCCTGCTAATTGCTGAACGTATTTCATGGGACAGGCTAAATGCGATCATTCAAGCAGAAACAGATGTAACACTAGGCGTGACCGGCTATAGGTTACTTGCCGAAAACTTAGTCCTTGATTTAAAAACCGGAACATTCACAGCAGATGGAGTAAAGACCGGAATTTATCCTTGGGTAATCGACGCGGAGCAACTAATTGCAACTGACTCGAATTATACATTTTCAAATGCTAATTTTAAGCATGAGAATCATCAGTCTCTTTCTCCGAATTTAGAAATTACGGAAGCAACTTATGATGAAAATAGTTCAATCATTCGGTCCAAAGGAATAGGATTAAAAATCGGCAACACCTTAATCGGAAAATTACCATCCATAAAACATGAAGTGGGTAAAGTTGAATCGAGGTATGAACTTCTGGGCGGAGAAGAGCAACCATTAGGTTGGTACACTGGTATTAGGTTCGATCTGCACAGAGGACAAAAGATTGAATCTGAAATAAAAGCTGTCTCTTATTTTGATAGAGGCATTTACTTTAGACCTCAATTTTCTTACACTCAGGCAGACAATGAAGAATTGGGTACTCCTTACCAAAACTGGGATGTGACCCTTGCCGGCATACAGGATGATGGATCTATTGGAACTGACCGCAGAGGATTAACCATTGATCGAGAGAGAGGATATCTACAGGTTTTTGGAATTAACAGATGGGACGAAAAGTGGAGAACCGCCCTTGAGATAAACGCCTTTTCTGACTCTGAGGTATACCGAGATTACGACCGCAAGGGGTTTGAATCGAATCAATGGCAGAATAATGCATTTGAAATAGCTTACGACGGGAACGACTTGTCCGTTTCAGTTGCCACAAGATGGCAAGGTAACGAATATGCTTCTCAGGTTGAAACTTCACCTAATATACTTTTCACCTACGGACCCAAATCACTATGGAGTCAATGGTTGCACGATACTATTCATGTAGAATATTCCAAAATGAATAAGCGCGATTCCTTAGGAGTGAAAAGAGAATCGTATTCAAAATTAGATCTTGGTTACAAAACACAAAGCACTTTATATCTCGCCAGAGGGGTGACCTATATCCCCTCCTTGAGTTTCCGCTGGCAAAGCTATGCAAAGGACAATGGGGGTAATCCTACACGTAGTTTTTGGGAAACAGGAAATGAAGTCCGTTATAGTGCTCATGCCGATTATCAATGGGATAATAAAATATGGAAAGTTGATTCACTCAGGCATGTAATGACATTCAGCCTAAAGCATTGTCACACTCGCGCACTCAAAATAGCACAAACTGGCACTATACCTATAATTGAACCTTACATTGAGAACCCGAACTTGGGTCCGATCGAACTCCTTGATTATATCGAATCCGATAATCTGTCTCCTTATGAGGTAATTCGTGCTGGATGGGAACATGAACTCTTAGCTCAAAATAACGGATCATTCAAGAAGTGGCTAGACCTACAGTTATATCAAGATATTTGGGTGGATAATAAGTCGGAGATAAGCCCCAATCCTTATTTTTACAGTCAAGCCCGAGCCTTCCCCGTTCGGTGGATAAGCTTTGATCTTCAAGCAAAAATAAATACGGAATCAGGAATTTTAAAGAGAAGTTCCTACGGAGTGAGACTGATTGACGGAAAGGTGAATGACTTATCCGTTCGATATCTCTCTTATGATTCCGCGAATGACAACCTTCAATCACAGATTACCCATCATGTTGATGATTCGGTGACAGTAACCGGGGCTGTCAGATATGACCCAGAAACTAATACAATTCCCTTTTGGTCTAGTACACTATCCGTAAGGAAACCTATCGGTTGGGAGTGGACAATATATTTAGCTCAACGTAGAGGAACGCTAAAGGAAAATGACCTGAACTGGGGTATGGGTGTCAATTTATTTAGCTTTTAACAGAATATTCTGTGAGGTTGACTAAATCGCAAACACGTTAATATATTATTAACTGATGACAAAACGCTTTAATCCAAACCCGCAACTGCCTGTCAAAGACCAAAAGGTAATGGCTCATCTTTTGGGACTTGGTCTCGATTGTACAGACGGTCATAAGAGGATTACACAGGCTGATAAATTTTCTATCATGGGAGGTTCTGAAAAAACTCATGATCACATGACAGAAACCTTGTGCAAGACCGTTGAAGATCTTAAAATTAAAGGTAAAACACTCGAGAATGCTTCCATGGAAGAGATTTCTGATTTAATCAAAAAGAATACTCCTAAACTATAGAAGACCTCTTACCCAAAATGTAAAATGGCAGCTCTACCACCAGAACCTCCTCGACCATCATTAAAACTTACACCGAAAGAAGGTGAGCCGATAAAACCTCTTCCTCCAGGTGCACCCAAATTTAAAGTTACTAAAACGCCTTTTACCGGGCAAACTCCTGCCCCACCAGCACCTGTCGCACCATCGCCTGCTGTTGCGGCTATCCCACCAGCACCTTCACCAGCACCACCATCTTCCCCATCACCAGTACCATTGCCCCCATCTGCTGGGGCACCCATTCCCTCTGCTGCGGGTATCGTAGCACCTTCGGCACCTCCTCCCGCACCATCTCTTTCCCCTACCCCGTCTCCAGTTCAACCTGGTGCAACAAAACCCGGGATTCCCCCTTCACTTAGTGGAGGTCCTCCGACTCTTGGTCCAAAGCCAGCCATGCCTGCGATGCCTTCTGTTGCACCTACAGGGCTACCTGCACTTGGCGGAGGGACAAAACCTCCCATGCCCGCAGCTGCTCCTCCGGTTACGCCCACTCCTGGCAAACCTGCACCCAATCCGACTCAAGTCAATGGGCCTGATTCTAAAGGTAGTTCAGCCAAAGCTAAACCAAGTATTCTATTTCTACTTCTTGATCTACTGGTATTTGGTGGCTCAGTCGCGGGGTGCGTATTACTTTTCATCAATTACTAGATTTAAATGAGCGAACCTATAAACTTAAATAAAGAAAGCTTTAGCAAAGCTACATCTTCGAACGACAAGCCATCCTTGGTAGACTTTTGGGCACCTTGGTGTGGCCCTTGCAAGGCTTTATCCCCTATTCTGGAAGAAATCTCCACAGAACTGAAGGATGAGGTTAACATCTATAAGGTAAATGTAGACGAAAATACAGAGTTGGCGCAAGAACATGGAGTTCAATCCATACCTACAATCTTAGTTTACAAAAATGGAAGCCTTTCCGAAACTTTGGTAGGACTTAAATCTAAGGATGAGCTAATTGAGATTTTAAAGTCTTAAGTTATTTTTTCCCACCCCTGCCTCCACATATCCTGCAATCAATTCCGTCGGGTTTTGCAGTGAGGGTCCCTCGCCCTCGTTCGTAAAATGTGCAACTAGGTCGGTGTATCTTTCCAAAGCTAGTCAACCAATACGAAATCTGAGGTAGCATCTGGTTGTTTCGTAAGTAAGCACTTGATAAATTGGGCTTGGGTTTCTGGAGAAATGGTTGCTTTGCGTCATAGTTAAAACCTGTCTTCCAAATACCTTGATTTGCCCTTTTAGCTTTCAGTTGTGCAAGTACCATGGGTCCGAACCTTCCTGTTTCCTTCTCATCATGCCAGCCGTACCCTAAGGATATACATTCGGTTGCAAAATCAGTCCTGCCTTGATTGATCCTAACTTTTACGACTTTAAGATTTCTTTCGTCAAAAACGCGCTTAACTTCCAGTTCGGGTTTAACAGATAACAAATTTTTTTCACAAAATGCAATTGCTTCATTAAAACCAGGTTGACCTCTAGTAGGAAAAGAAATGCCCCAAACTCTCATTCGTATGACGAAATCTCTGGACTGAATATCAAAAACTCCTGGCATAATAATTCGTATAATTTCATTTCTTATTGTTTCATTTTGATCTGAAATTTGAAGATCTTGACCCTTCACTTGGCCGTTTAATTTAAAAAGTGAAAAGAATATTATCCCTAGGATAAGTAAGAAGGATTTGAAGATTGTAATCTGCATATAATATTCCACCCTTTAGTCACTTTTATCAATGCTTGCAAAAAAATAAAAAAATCATAAAGATGCATATTGTTCCAATTAATTTGCAACAAACAACCCATGCCCTCAAAAAAGAGACCCAAAGCATCCACGATTGGTACCCCCATATACCACCGAAAGAGACGGAATTGGGAAGATGATCGCAATTTACTAACTGAACTAGCGGGAGTGGTCAGTAAAATTGATGGGCCTTATGACTATTTTGCGCCTAACTCTAAAGGGTTCAGTAATAAAATTGACGCCATAAAGCAAAAAGGGTTTGAAGAGAACCCTGACGCGTATTTTCTAGCCATGTGGGTGCGTGAAAAACTAAGCGACCTGCTTATACAACAGGGTTCCTATAACCTCCTTATTCATCCTTTACAATTACCTGATGATATAGAAAAAGTCATCAAACTCGAAGAGAAAAAGGTTACAAAAGGAGGACATGATGGAAAGACTAACATATCACTCGCAACTCTCTTTCCTAACCCTAGGTTACGGGCGTTTGCATTAGAACGTGTCCAGATGTTGCATCGCGGAGACTTGATAGCTTACTTATCATCTCTAGTGGCAAGGGAAAGAGAGTCCCTGATGTCGAGTTCCGCAAGTATCATGGACCTTATTCATATATGTGAACATAAACTAAACCTTCGCAAACTAAGTATTAAGAAAAGGTTTTCAGTGGGTGAGACTGACCTTTGGGTGCCATCGCTATCGCTAGGTGTAGAGGTTAGAGATACCTGGAATACGAATGAAGAAATCAAGATCATTCGTGTTTTAAGTGATACAAACTTCAGGTTACAAGCAAGCAACTTATGCCTAGTAACTCCTGATGATTTATCAGACGAAGCTTTCCTTAAACTAAGAGAAATTGAAAAACGAGGAGTAATCGAAAACTTATCTGTTATTCGGATAGGAGATTTCGGAAGTTATTTAGATCAATTGATGACAGATCAAAATATATAGCCTTAATCAAGGAAGCATTTCTTCCCGAATCAGGCGCCCGGCCTCATCCCACAATCTTCTTCCGCGATAATTTCCCTCGCTCCAATATTCCTCTTCTCTAATCAAGCCATTTCCCCACCATCTACTTTTAATACCAGATAGTCTTCCGTTATCAAAAGTTGCTTCAAGTGCAGGGTTTCCACTCTCGAAATACCTTATTTGAATACCATGAGGGAGTCCGTTAAGGTATGAGGAATCCATCATTACCCCACCATCATCAAATCGATCTATAATCCGGCCTGTGAAAGGATCTTCTAATCCCTGCCTGTACACCAATCCCCCCTCGCCAGAGGTTGATTCATTCGAAGATATAGCAGGATAACTTACCAAAGGTTTCTCGTAATCTGATAAAATTTCGACTGTGTTCCTATCTTTTGAAATGAACCTAGGATTTACAATGATGTTCTCATCGTTTTCCATAATCGAAGGTTGTTGATAATTTTGCTTACTTTCAACACCCTCGTCATCACAACCTAAGGAAAGTAAACTCAGTACGGCAAAAAAAGTTACTAAGCACTTCCTTGAGTAAATATTTTTAAACATTATTTTCTTAGGAGAATTAAAACAAGATATTCCAAGCAACTACCATTTTTCATCCGCAAGGATTCTTGATGCCACGAACTCCATAGGATCAATTGAATCTTGCATACCAAGATTTGGTACAGAATGGGGATCGTCTGGCATCTTCATTAATTTATCAACAAATCTACCGATATATTCTTTGCTAATTTCATTATCTGTTGAAAAATTTACTAGGTTATCAACAGAGGTAGTTGTTTCTAAATTAGTTTTTTTGGATGGTTGGGATGGTTTAATATAGTCTTTGATATGAATCACAATGGTTAAGCCTAAATGGCAGAATAATGAATTGTGATTCACTCCAACCTCCTGTGGGACTGAATCCTGAAATTAAGGTCACATCCGTGTGACAGTTATCATAATCGGCAGATTTACTTTGAACTTTAGGGAAAAATTCATTTTTTTCTTTCCTCCAGAGTAATTGAGGCAAATGATGCTGTATGGAATCAGAAATAAAAAAGGCCTACAATAATAAGGAATTTCTTAACGGAAAGGAAGCTCGCCCGATTCGTGTACTTTGCGAATTAATTGAACCAGATGAAAGGTTAGATGAGCAAAATGTGGAGAATACTATCGTTTTTTTTGGATCAGCTAGACCTAAGCCATATGAAGCTGCTGAACGGGAACACGATGATTTTGAAAAGAAAATAAGCTCGAGCACCGAACTTTCCGATAAGGAAGAACAAAATCTTAACCGCCTGCGACGAATTAAGAAATTATCGAAATATTATGATGAAGCTGTAAATTTAGCAAACAAGGTTAGCAAATGGTCGAGGAGTATAGAAACAAACTTACGTAACTGTTTTATTTGTTCGGGCGGGGGACCCGGAATCATGGAGGCGGCTAATCGCGGTGCAAATAATGCAGGGGAAAAATCAATTGCTTTAGGTATAAGTCTACCATTCGAGCAGGGAGTAAACAAATACGCCACACCTGAACTTTCATTTGAATTCCACTACTTTTTTATTCGTAAATTCTATTTTTTATATCACGCAAAAGCAGTTTTTGTTTTCCCTGGTGGGTTTGGTACGATGGATGAATTATTTGAAACCCTTACGCTCATCCAAACAGGTAAATTAGACAAGAAAATGCCGATATATCTTTTTGGTCGTGAATTTTGGGAAGGACTTATCAACTTTAATCAATTCGTTGAGTGGGGTGTCATATCCCCTAATGACATATCCCTGTTTAAAATAGTAGATAGCGTGGACGAGGCATACAAATTACTTGTTCATGACTTGGAATCATCATAGTTGAGGTTGCTTATATAAGTCTGCATATCGGGAGGTAACTCAGCGGAGAATACCATTATCTTTTCAGAAATCGGATGCTTAAAGCTTAACTCCCTAGCGTGAAGCATAACCCTTATTGCTGGATTACTTGATGGGTATTTATTGGAATTATAACCATAGGTTTTATCACCAACTAAAGGGTGTCCATAATTTGAAAAATGTACTCGTATTTGGTGAGTTCGCCCTGTTTTAAGATTACAGTCGACTATTGAAAATTGCTTATTGGAACCATCTATCAGTTTCCAGTCAGTACGGGCTTTCTTTCCAGACTTAACGACTGCCATCTTAACTCTTACTTTAGGATGCCTGCCGATAGGGTCAGTGAATGAACCTCTCACTATCTTCATTTTTCCAGCGACAATAGCCGTATACTTTTTTGTAACAGTTCGATTAGCGAATTGTTGGACAAGGTGGTGATGAGGGAACTCCTTTTTAGCTACTACCATAACCCCACTCGTATCTTTATCGAGTCTATGAACGATTCCCGGACGCTTAGGCGCACCGACCGGACACAACTCTTCAGGGCAGTGATTCAGTAACGCATGAACTAAAGTTTCGTTATTGGTTCCATCACCTGGGTGAACAACCATACCCGAAGGTTTATTAATTAAAATTAAGTATTCATCTTCATATAAAACATTCAGAACCGTCTCAAATGGTTCCAATTTAGCAACTTCTGGGTAAAATAAGTTAACTATTAGAACTTCTCCAGGGATCAATTTCGTCTTAGGTTCCAACTTGGTTCCATCTAAGCGAGTGATATGCCCACTATCAATGGACCTCTTAATTAAAGAACGACTAGTATCTGGGAATGCATTAGACAAGATTTTGTCAGCACGGTCTGCTTCCCCGCAGGGAACTCTAAACTCTTCACCCGACTCCATTACCTTTAAAATCGTCCCACAAGAGATCAATTTCCCTGTAGAATGTATTCTTCTCTGATTGAGTGAGGCTTGAAACTCCAAAACCGTTTTTCACTAGTGTAATGAGTTGGTCTATTGGCATGCTCAACTTATCACTGCATGCCATGTACTCATCTACTAGATTATTATTGAACGAAAGTGGATCATCAGTACTAAGGGTACACTTTATACCACGATTTAGGAAATCACCCAAAGGATGATCAATCCATTCATCAATAACTCTTAGTTTAAAATTACTTATGGGGCACATATCGAGACAAACATCATGATCTAGAAGTTTTTGCATTAAACTTTCCGATTTGATGGCGGCAACACCGTGCTGAATTCGTTTTACCCCAAGGTTAGAAATAGCATGCTCGATATTAGAAGCAGGACCAAATTCACCTGCGTGAGCTTTCAATACCAGTCCATTATGTTTAGCTTTCGCCCATAAAGGTTCCGTCCATGTATCTAAAGGAAGATCCTCTGGGCCATGCAGGTCAATTCCACTCAAACCCTCCCAAGACTCCACGGCACTTTCAAGTTTTGGAGCAAGATAATCCGTATATGCATTTCTACTTATCCCTAGAAAAACACGTACTTCAAGTCCGACTGGTACAGCAGATAAAATAGCATGTAAGATTTCTTGTCCCGGAACACCAAGAAACTCGATCATTCCAGCATGAAAACTAGTTTCTAAATAACGAACATTTAGATCTAACAGTGAGTTGAAAATTGATTTGGCAACATCATGATAATCTTGAGGCGAAGAAAATATTTCCATCGCATGATCAATAAGAATTGATTCAAATTGAGCAAAGTTATCGTATCTAAAGTCAGGAGATCTAAAAACAGGTTCATCCGTAAAGCGCACAGGATCTTTACGAACAAGAAACTCCCATGGCAATGCGCCTTCAATGTGAAGATGAGTCTCAGTCTTGGGTAATGCTCGTATGAACTTTCTAAGATCCAAAACTAGTGAGGGAAATAAATAAACCGATTAACTTAACAAATATTCAGGATTCAACTTCTTTAAATCATCTGGAAGAAAAATTCCATCCTTACGAATTAATTCGCCATCAAACCAAATTTCACCTCCACCCCATTCTTCCCGCTGAATATTTACCATATCCCAATGAACCTGAGATTCGTTGCCATTATTAGCTTCTTCATAAGCTTGCCCAGGAGTAAAATGAAATGACCCACAGATTTTCTCATCAAATAAGATATCCAACATAGGCTCGCGAATCATCGGATTAAAAGCGATAGCGAATTCACCTATAAAGCGAGCCCCAGCATCAGAATCAAGGATTTCATTCAACTTATCTTCGCTCGATGATGCAGTTGCTTCGACAATCCTACCCTTCTCGAACTTCAGGGAAATATCTGAAAAAGAGGTTCCCTGATAAATGGTATCTGCATTAAATGAAATCACGCCTTCCACGCTATCCTTCACAGGACAAGAAAATACTTCACCATCTGGAATATTATGAGTTCCACCACACGCAACAGCATCTATTCCCTTGATTGAGAAACGAAGGTCAGTGCCTGAACCGATGATTTTAACACTGTCGGCACTCTTCATCCTTCTCTCTAATGCACGCATTCCCTCGTTCATTCGGGAATAATCCATACAGCACGCCTCGAAATAAAATTTCTCAAAAGCCTCAGTACTTTTCTTAGCCTGTTGAGCCATGGAAGGTGAAGGCCACCTTAATACACACCATTTTGTCTTTTTGACACGCCAATCAAGCACAGGCTTTAAAATTTTCATCGCCCGTCTCATGTCATCAGGTGGTAGGTCCGAGTTTTCAAACACATTACTTGACCCCCTCAATGCAATATATGCATCCATTTTTTTCATTCTTTCTAATTCCCAGTGAGAAGACGCCTCGAACTGCTCGCCTGCACCGTTAAGAATGCATTCGCGATCAAGAATTGCTGATTGAACTTGAACAAATGGGATTGCCTTTCTTGCCCGGACTGCCCGAATTAAAGCAAGTGTCATCTTATCAGGAATATCAAAGGCATGAAGAAGTACCTTTTCTCCAGGTTGAAGATTGGTCGAGTGAGATACCAAATTTTGAGCAAGTAATGTGTATCTAGGGTCCATAATGTATGTAGGGTATAAGTGAAATATCTGAATTATCCACGTCGTATTTTCGATCCAGAAAAATTAATTCTAACTCTGTAGACTTTCTTTACACGGTTGATGATTTCATAACTCTTGGGATCAATCCTGGATGGAATTTCCATCCTTCGGATATCAACAACAGCGGTGAAGCCTCTTTCTGTAAAAACATCAATAAGTATTGCAATTGCCAGAGGATCATCAAAGACAGAATCTTCTGAATTAATGTAAGCCAAGCCAGATATTGAATGTTTTTCAACAATAGGAATAAATTTTGACTTAATTAAGCGAACAACACGGTCGAAAAGCTCAGAATGAAACTTTTCGTATGAATCTAATCTATGAACGAGTAGTTGCCGAGCATGCAATGAAAGTTTATCAGCAAGTGGGATTGCGGAGATACGATCATAGGTTGCCTCATCCAATTCTAATGAACTTTGATACTTAAGTTCCTGTATTATTCTTTGCTGAACCTCCTTAACCGTTCCATGAGCATTGATAAAATGATAATGGAAGAGTTCCCTAAGCGTGGTAAGGGAATCATAAGTAGACTCCTTGAAGGTTTTATACCTTAGGTGTGCAGCATCTTCCTCTAAGTCAGTTCTTCTAACCTCCCACTTTTCTCCAACACCAGACGCCTCCACTTCCGCATTATGAGCAATGGACCTTTGCCCACGAAGTAACTGCCGACGTACGCTTTCCTCCTCATCAATGAAAAGCATGATGATATGAAACCTTGGTTTGGGAAATTGAGTTTCCTGTAATGTGCCTAGATACTTACCCCTCAGTTCACTCAAACGGTTGTGAAACAACTTGAGGCATTCAACCTGGGACTTAGTGCGGGGGTAACCGTCGACGATAGCCCCACTTTCATATTCAGGGTTCAATAATGATCGGAATACTAGTTTGGTCACCTCGCGGTCGCCCGCAAGCAATCCTGCATCAATTTTCTTCCTAGCCTCAGGTGACTTAAGGAGCTCACTTACAATAATCGGTTTCTCAGTAAGATCCCGAAATTCCATAATGAAAGCAGTCTGCGTACCCTTTCCAGCACCTGGTGCACCATTAAGCCAAAATATTTCAGCGGGAAACTTAAGGTTCTCGGCTCCCATTTCCTGTTCCAGTTCCTGCCAAACAGTTTGAAATATGAGTTGTGCATCTTTTACTTCCAAATCCTCAACCTTCTTAGTGGGTTTAATTTCACGCGAGGAATTAGCCGTATTTTCACTCCCATCGAGGAAGCCTTCATTAACTCTTTCTTTAGAAATATTGGTACTCAATTCAGACATTTTATAAGAAATAAATCATCCAATAGATTGCGTCAATCTTACGAAACATATCAATAAAACTAGATCCCTCCACCAGACTCATATTCTTTCATGCTATTGATAGTATGGTTCATATCAAGAGATGGAGAGCTCTGACTATTCATTTGTCCGATCACTCGGGATGGTACACCAGCAACCGATACATTTGCAGGGACATCAGATAAAACGACACTACTTGCACCAACTCGTGCACCTTGGCCTACCTCAACATTTCCGAGTATTTTTGCTCCGGCACCAATTAATACTCCAGACCGGATCTTTGGGTGCCGATCGCCCCCCTCTTTACCCGTCCCACCTAAAGTTACCTCATGAAGTATAGATACATTATCCTCAATTACAGTAGTTTCACCAGCAACAAAACTCGTTGCGTGATCAAGAAGTATTCCCTTCCCTATTGTTGCGGCCGGATGGATATCAACGGAATACACAATTGAAATTAAACTCTGAAGATATAGAGCAATGTCCTTTCGATTAACATTCCAAAGATAGTTAGATGCACGATAAGCACACAAGGCTTGAAATCCTTTAAAATAAAGGAATGGGCTAATGAAATCCTCACAAGCGGGATCCCTATCCTTTACTGCGATTAAATCTGATTCGATTTTATCAATTATAGAGTCAGACTTTTCGAAACTTGAAAACAAAAGCTCTTTCAGATCGTTAGCTGGAACAGATCCAGTGGCAAGCCTGGAAGAAATTCGCCAACTTAAGGCATCAGCAAATGATTTTCTTTCTAAAACATATTCTGTAATAATTTTTGAAAGAATTCTTTCAGTAGAAGCGATTCTGGAAGCTTCCTCCCGCAATTTTTCCCAAATTTCGCTCATTTATTTTGTCGGTTTACATTTATCATTAGAATCATCTGTGCTGTAATATTTCTTTCCAATCTCGACCTTACCTCGCCCTTGAGATGTTCGCCATTTATTTGTGTCACGCAGGGAATAAACGCATCCACAATATTCTTGCTGGTAAAAATTTTCTCTTTTGGAAGTTTCAATCATTCTTTGAGAACCACCAGATTTCCTCCAGTTGTATGTCCAGTAAACCAAGTCTTGGTATCTTGCTGCTGCTCTTTCCCCGCAACCATTAATCTGTTTCATATTTTTCCACCTAGATATGCCTAGACTACTTGAGAAAACCGAAAATCCGTTTTCAGATGCATAAAGAGCTGTTCTTTCGAACCTCATATCAAAACACTGCGTGCAACGCGACCCTCTCTCAGGTTCCCATTCTAAGCCTTTGATTCGTTCGAACCAAGTCATTGGGTCGTAATCGACATCTACATGCAATACTCCTATTTTTTCACAAAATCTCTTATCCTCTTCCTTCCTGATCTCATATTCTTTCTTGGGATGAATATTAGGGTTATAGAAAAATACAGTCGGCTGAATCCCTGAATGAAGTAGTGTCTCTAAGACCTCACCCTCACAGGGCGCACAGCAGGAGTGCAAAAGGAGACTACTTGCTCCTTTCGGAGCCTCTAATTTAGGTCTTTCCGCAGAATTCATTCCTGTTTGGTGAAATACGTAACTGTAAGGATGGGGTCATTACTAAAGACTCTCTCGCTTAAGTTCTCGCCCCATAAGATCATCTAGAGCTTTACTTGGTTTCTTTCCTTTAAATAAGATTTGATGAATTTCGTTTAAAATGGGCATTTCTACACCCATCCTGTGGCATTTTTCGAAAAAACACTTTGTTGCCGAATATCCTTCAACTACTGTCTTTTGCGAATCCTTTACCTCAAGTGGAGTCTCGCCAGAAGCAATTGATAGCCCAAATCTCCTATTCCGACTCCATTCTCCCATGCAGGTACCTATTAAATCACCAAACCCACTTAAACCAAAGAAAGTTTCTTGTTGCCCACCAATCGAACAGCCAAGAGAAATCATTTCGTTCATGCTTCTTGTGAGTAGAGCGGCTCTCGCATTATCACCAAAACCTAAACCATCCGATAAACCGGTTGCAATTGCGTAAACATTTTTCAGGCAACTCCCCAGTGCTACTCCGATTAGGTCAGTCGTACTGTAAATCCTCATTCGAGGAGAACTTATTGCATCCCGAAGAGTGCTCAAATCTTCAACATTTAAGTTCATGGCTAAAGACATAGCAGAAGGCTTACCAATCGCAACATCATGAGCGTGGCTTGGACCCGTTAAGTAACCTGCCGCAATGCCTTGGTTTAACTCCGAACTTATCACATCGTGGGCAAATAAATTAGTTCCTGGCTCGAGCCCCTTACATAGTGCAATAGCTCCCTTTAGATTCCATGAAGAAGAGTCATAAAAGGATGCTTGCTTACATGTCTCCCTGAGAGCATGGGAGGGGCAAGCAAAGAATATATAATCAGCCTCCATCATGGAAGGCTTCAGATTTGCGCCAATTTGCAAGTCCTCAGGAAACTCTACATTAGGGAGATAATCTTGGTTAGACCTGTCGCTAGAAAGTTTTAATGCATGCTCATACCTTCGAGGTACAAGGGTAGTTACATGGCCATTACTTGCAAGGTGTACAGCAACAGCAGTGCCCCAAGCACCAGCTCCAATGACGCAAAAATTCATAGAATTTACCAATAATTAGTTCGAACGAATATCACGAACATATTTATTTAGAGAATCAGCTACCACCTTATTAAGATTCGCATATGGTTTGACGAATTTAGGAACCATTCCATTCGACCAACCTAGGAGGTCCGTGGTAACTAAAATTTGACCATCGCAACCGGTTCCACTTCCTATTCCAATCAATGGCGGTAGGATTTGCCTGGAAAGTTCAGTTGCTACCTGCTCATGTAACATCTCGCCAACAACAGCGAAGCAACCTGCTTCTTCTAGTGTAATGGCATCAGTATAAATATTTTCAGCCTCTTCGCGAGTTTCACCAAATTTTCTGTACCCTCCAATTGCCTTAACTGTTTGTGGCAAAAGTCCGATATGACCGAGTACAGGAATTCCTGTAGCTACCAATTTTTCTACATCGTCAGCAACATCCCTGCCTCCCTCAATCTTAACTGCATCAGCTCCACCTTCCTGCATAAGCTTGCGAGAAGATTCAAGCAGGCGGTCAAAAGAAAAACTAGCTTCCCCAAAAGGTAAATCAGCAACAAGTAAGCATTTCGGATTCGACCTACGAACAGCAGCTGTATGCCTAATCATATCCTCTAAAGTCACTGAAATTGTGGTATCATATCCTAGGAGTGTTGTCCCCAAAGAGTCACCCACTAGAATAAAGTCAACATTAGCAGCTGAAACAGCCGCACCAAGTATCGTATCGTACGCAGTTAGACCAACGATCTTACGCTTACCCTTAAGATTCTTGATGTAAGTTGTCGTTGGCAAAATCCCCAAATCCTCTAAAACTTCTGGCTTTGGCGAAACTTTTCGATTACTGCCCTGTAATTTATTTGGCTCTTTATCACGATTCGGTCTTCCTCGCTTAGTTTTTAAAGCTGTGCTTTTAGGTTTTCTTTCTGATGCTGTAGCATCGGAATCTTCACTTTCAGTTTCTTTGGACATTATACTTTTGATTCATATCTATCGAGCACTTGATTTATGGCATCGACTTCATCCTCGAATAGAGGTTTTTCGCTAACCGCACAAATTTCTTTTATTTGACCTGCTTTCCTCGCCCCGACAATAGCGGAAGAAATCTCACTTCTGCGTAATACCCAAGCCACTGCGAGCTGCCCAACTGAACTTCCTCTATTTTGGGCAAGTGCGGATAACTCAGATTGGAATGAGAGGAAATGAGCCAGCCCCTCTTCACTCTGAAGTGGGCTCACCACGGGATGATCAACCTTATGCTTCCTCCAGTCATTCGATGGCAGGGAATCGAGCCAACTTCTGGAAACCTTTCCCGTCAATAAGCCCGACTGCATAGGACTATACGCTAGAACTCCAACTGCATTATTTTCACACCAAGGCAATACCTCACTCTCAACTGTCCGTTCAAGCATACTGTACATCGGCTGATTTGAAGTAATCGCTTCAGGATCTCCAAGGATTCCAAGCTCATCGATAAAGCAATTACAGACTCCAATGTACCTAATCTTCCCTTGTTTTTTTAAATCGATCAAAGTCTCCCAAGAATCATGAAGATTTTCTAATGGCGAGGGCCAGTGAATTTGATAGAGGTCAATGACATCTCTTTTCAATCGCTTCAATGAACCCTCGATCTCTTCGCGAATTGATTGAGGAGAAATAAAACGAATCGGTTTATTTCCCTCTTCAGGCAAAACTCCACATTTAGTAGCTATAATTACGTGCTCTCGCCATTCAGAGAGCACTTTACCAATTACTTCCTCTGCTAAGCCAAATCCATAAGCGTGAGCTGTATCAATCCAATTTATACCCGCCTCCAAAGCTTCAATAATTGCTTCCGTAGAGTCTTCTTCCGACTGATTACCCCAGCCCATGCCCCAATCACCACCTCCGATGGCCCAAGTTCCCATACCTATTTCACTAAGGTTGAGTTCTGAATTACCCAATTGACGATATTTCATAAAACTACATCAAACTATATTTACAAGATAGGTTAAAGAGTAAACGGCGAATAGCTTGTCCTGCAAGATGATCTTAAGTATAAAATGGGCATGAAAAGAATACTTATAACTGGAGCATCTAGGGGTATTGGACTTGAATTAGCTCGTCAATTACTCAAAGAAGGAAACACGGTCTATGGTACCTATAGAAACAAAAACTCCTCTAAAAACCTTTTTCAGCTGGCGGAAAATGAAAATAAACTTCAACTCGTTTGCCTAGATGTTAATTCATCTGAATCGATCAAATCCGCAATCAGAACCATTGAAGAAAATTCTCCTTCCTTAGATCAGGTTTTCAATAATGCCGGAATTCTTGACTGGAATTCTTTGAAACAGATTTCAGTCGATTCATTTAAAGAGATTTATGAAACAAATGTAATTGGAGCATTTCAGGTAAGTCAGGGGGCTCTGCCTCTACTTCAAAAAGGGAAAGATCCACTCATAATAAATCTTTCATCCAGACTTGGTTCGATTGGGCTAAGGGGAGAAACGCAATTAGGGGGAGCTATTGCTTACCAATGCTCGAAAGCAGCCTTAAATATGCTAACGAAACAATCATCCATTGATTACCTTGAATACGGTGTAAGGGTGATATCAATAAGCCCTGGATGGGTAAAGACAGATATGGGAGGACTTGAAGCTAAATATGAAGTGCCTGAATCCGTTAAGCTTATTTTGTCTCTTTTAGAAAATCTCCCTACACATTCAACAGGTATCTTTGTTGGAGAAGATGGAGAAACTATACCTTGGTAAAGAAAAGGATTAGCTTGTGCACATGCTTATTTCCTTCTAAGCCATTGCCATGACCATACATCCTTTCTTTCTCATGTTCTTTTTAACATGTACCCATGGGGTTTCATTTGCGATTGATCTAGGCTCACCTGCCCCAGCCTTTTCATTAAAGGATGAAAATGGAAAAGTTTTTAATTCTAAAGACAGCCTATCAAAAAAGCATCTTCTCGTATTTTTTTATCCAGCGGCATTAACCGGTGGGTGCACTAGGCAAGCGTGTTCCTACAGAGATGACCTACTTAAATGGAATTCAAAAGAAGTGAAAATCATTGGCATTAGCGGAGACTCACCTGCAAACTTGAAATTATTCAAAAAGACGGAACACTTAAACTTCACATTACTTTCAGATCCGGCGGGCAAAACTGCAAAGGAATTTGGCGTCCCAGTCAGCAAAGGCGGTACCATCCAGAAATTCATACAAGGAGAACGATTCTCGCTGGAAAGAAGTGCTACAGCAAAAAGATGGACTTTTATTATATCCAAGAGTGGTGAAGTGATTTACAAAAACAACAAAGTGAATGCCGTCAAGGACAGTGCCGATGCCATGCATTTCATTTCTAAATTTTTAAAATTATAACCTTATATCTATGAATGGTAACACTAGAAGAAAATTTAAATCCATAGCAAAAGTAAGATCAGTCGATTTGAAAATTGGAAAAAAGGGTATGACCGATACTTTCTTAAACGAAGCCCGTACCATACTGACTAAAGACGGTATGATTAAATTTTCCCACACAACCTCAAAAGACAATACACAAGAGCTTATCGACAAAATTATTTTACTTTTAAATGCAGTACTAGTACAAAAAGTTGGCAAAACTTTAACTTTTATAAATGTCGAAAATTAATGCCACTCCACTCTCTGAAGGAAATAAAGTTCCAGTATTTAATACAAGCGATGACTCAGGTTTCACTTATTCGAACGAAAATCTATTAGGCTCGAACTTCATTATTTATTTTTACCCAAGGGACAATACTCCGGGATGTACAATGCAAGCATGTGATATTCGTGATTCATTTAACGAACTTAAAAAAATACCAATTAAAATACTCGGTGTTTCTGGATGCTCTATGTTATCACACAAAAAATTTAAATCTAAGAATTCACTACCCTTCCCTCTTCTGATGGACGAAGACCACAAATTAGCCAAAGCATTTGGGGTTTGGGGTGAAAAAAAGTTTATGGGAAAAACCTACGATGGAATCCATCGTACCACTTTTATAATTTCCGCGAAAGGGATGGTACTCAAGGTATATTCAAAGGTTAAGCCTAAATCACACCTAATCGGGCTTATGGATGACTTAAATGGACTCCTCTAAGTTCTCAGTAAAGCTTTATTTAGTCACCTGTTGCCGCTTCGACTATAGAGCAGAATGACCGTGCGTTAAGGGAGGCTCCTCCTATAAGACCGCCATCAACATCCGGTTGTGCGAGCAACCCTTTCGCATTTTCAGGTTTCATTGACCCACCGTAGAGAATTCGGACTCCGGATGCAGCAGTGTCCCCAAAAATATCCGTAAGTAATTTGCGAACATAGGCATGTACCTCTTGGGCCATTTCATTCGTTGCTGTTTTACCAGTACCAATTGCCCAAACCGGTTCATAGGCTAAGACAAGATTATCAACTTCTGATAGAGGGTAGTTTGCAAGCCCTTCGTAAATTTGTGTTTTTATAACGGCAAGAGTTTGATCCGACTCTCGTTCCTCTAGTGTTTCACCGATACAGTAGATTGGCTTAAGGTTATTTTCAACAGCTGCCAAAACTTTGCGATTAATAGATTGGTTTGATTCCCCGAAGTATTCCCTTCTCTCGCTATGACCCAAAATGACAAATGTGACATATAAATCACGAAGCATACCAGCAGAGATCTCTCCAGTAAAAGCACCCGAAGGTTCTGAAGACATGTTCTGTGCACCAAGATGAACCTCTGACTGTTCGACTAAAGACGAAGATTTTTGCAATGAAGTAAAAGGCGGGCAGATACAAACTTGAGTATGGATTTGCTGCCCAACCAATGAATTAATTTCAGAAATTAAATCGACAGACTCAGATGCCGACATGTTCATTTTCCAATTTCCGGCGATAAGATATTTTCTAGACATAATTTGAGTGGCTGAAGGTGAATTATTTTAGATCAAGAATCGAGACGCCAGGCAATTCCTTACCTTCAAGATATTCGAGGGATGCTCCGCCACCAGTACTCATAAAAGTCACATCAGCAGAGTATCCGCTGCGATTAATAGCTTTCACGCTATCTCCTCCACCGATAATGGAAATGGCTGTACTTTTAGCCACAGTTTCCGCAACTGCAAACGTACCTTTATTTGACTCCTCAATTTCAAAAACTCCCATCGGTCCATTCCAAAGAATAGTTTGAGCGTCAGCAATTGATTGCTGGTAAAGGGCTATTGTCTTTGGTCCAATGTCAACGCCTTCCCAACCATCTTCAATATCACCTTCCACAACTTTAGATGAACCGAGAGATTTAGCGTCAAAATCTAAACCGTCGGTAACCAAAGTATCAATTGGTAAAAGAAAATTAACTCCATTTTCACTTGCTTTTAAAAGAGCACTTTTAGCTAACTCCACTTTATCAGGTTCACACAGGCTATTTCCTACGCTTTTTCCATTCGCCAATGCAAAGGTGTATGCCATCGCTCCCCCAATTATGATAGAATCGGCTTTATCTAAAAGTTTGTCTATAACTGTGATTTTGTCGCTTACTTTAGCACCTCCTAGAATCACCACAAAAGGTCTGTTGGGAATTTTTGTTTTTTCACCTAAAAACTCCAACTCTTTCGCTATTAGGTATCCAGATACTTTATCGCTTAACAGTGAGGGAAGTCCGTATGTGGATGCATGTGCACGATGAGCTGTACCAAAAGCATCATTAACATAAACATCACACAATTTTGCAAGTTCAGCAGAAAATCCTGAATCATTATCAGTTTCACCTTTATGAAACCGAAGGTTTTCAAGGAGTGCAACTTGACCATCCTCTAAAGAATTTACCGAAGACTCGATATCTTTTCCAATACAATCATTTAGGAACAAAACCGTCGTGCCCAATTTGCTTGCAAGTAAAGGAGCGACAGGGGCTAAGCTCAATCGATCATTTCGTTCACCTTTAGGTCGCCCCAAATGACTGGCAAGAACAACTTTAGCACCTTTTTCCTGCAACTCTTTAATTGTCGGCAAGGCAGCATTAATCCTTGATTCATCAGTGACAGAACTATCTGCATCCAATGGGACATTGAAATCTACACGAACGAACACGCGTTTCCCTTGAAGATTTAAATCATCAATGGTTTTTACACTAGACATATCGAATTCCTTAAGGGAGTAAGACTATTTTTAGATAAATTTTATATATGAGCTGATACTTTTTTAAGTAGATCAACACATCTGTTGCTGTAGCCCCATTCGTTGTCATACCAAGATACCAGCTTGAAAAAAGTATCACTAAGCCCCATGCCTGAACCCGCGTCGAAAATCGAAGATGCAGGGCAGTGTATGAAGTCTGCAGATACTACCTCGTCTGCAGTATAATCAAGGATACCCTTAAGGGAGCCTTCTGAGGCTTCTTTCATTTTTTGGCATATCTCTTCGTAGGAAGTTGACTTCTCAGTTTTCACAGTCAGGTCAACCGCAGAGACTGTAGGCGTGGGCACTCGAAAAGCCATTCCGGATAGCTTGCCCTGTACCTCTGGCAAAACGAGACCTACTGCCTTTGCAGCACCGGTAGTGGATGGAATAATGTTAATAGCAGCACCACGTCCACCTTTCCAGTCTTTGACAGAAGGTCCGTCGACTGGTTTTTGAGTGGCTGTGTAACTGTGGACAGTTGTCATTAATCCCTCCACAATCCCAAAATTTTCAAGAACTACTTTGACCATAGGAGCAAGGCAATTGGTTGTACAAGATGCATTCGAGACTACATGATCATCAGAACTCAAAGCTTCATCATTTACTCCCAAAACAATAGTTCTTACATCGCCTTTGGCAGGAGCTGATATAATAACTTTTTTGGCACCAGCCTGTAAATGTCCTTCAGCTGCTTCTTTTTGGACAAACAAACCTGTAGATTCAATTACGACATCAACTCCGAGCTCTCCCCATGGTAATGCAGCGGGGCCTTCTCGTACAGCCAAGCATTTAATTGTATTACCATTTACAACGAGACTGTCATTTGTAGGTGCTTCAACAGTACCTGAAAAACGCCCTTGCGTGGAATCATACTTTAAGAGATAGGCAAGATTGTCCGACGGAACCAAGTCATTGATTGCGACAACCTCAAACTCATTACCAAGCAAACCTTGGTCAACAAGTGCACGAAAAACCAAGCGCCCGATGCGCCCGAAACCATTTATACCAATTTTAGTAGCCATATGTAATTTTAATTATGAGTGATGGAAATGTTGAAATATTCTGAAATGAAGAATTCAGCTAAAATAGCAAGGCTTAACCTAAATAACTGTAATACAAATATTATAAAATTTACTAATTATGCGAAAAATTTCTCTAAATCCTCATTTCGCTAGAAAAAGTATTATGAATTACTCGCAAGCATTGAACAGAACTCATTAGTTAATTGGAGTTCTCCAGAAATTGATTCAAGAATCTGATCAATGTAAGCAGGGGAAAGATTGAGCCGTTGTAATAAAGCATCAGAGGGATGGTCAGGTGATTCATGTCCGCTAAAGCCAAACTTAAGGTGATTGACTGCCCAATTAGCTAAGATCACAAGATCTATTGCCTCGCCAGCTTCTTCACTGAGTACTTTCTGCCTAGATTCAGGGTTAGGCTCATGATGCCAACGTACTACACTTTCAACATAGTTTGATAGCCCCCAATTTTTGCAAATGAGGTAACCCAAGTAATCGTGCCTTGCACTCTGGTTAACTAGTTCAGCCTTGAATAGGTTAATATTCTTATCCAGAGCCAACTGGGAATCAGCTATGAAAAGCTTAGAATCATCGAGTTCATCTAACTTATATCTTGCCACTTTTCCAATGTCATGAACCAGCCCGCAAGTATAAGCCCTCTCGTGCCAAGATTTCCCTAGCCATTTAGCTAAGGTTCGGGAAGCAGAAGCAACTCCTAGGCTATGCTTCCATAAATCTTCAAGAGTGAAACGATCTTGGGCACTTTCATCTTTGAACATCTTGAAAACAGAAGTTGTCAAGATAACATTTCTAATTTTCTCAAACCCAAGTGTTCCAATGGCTTCGCTGGCATCCGTTACTCTATCGTCCCGACCACCGCGATAAAATGAAGTATTGGCAACTCTGAGAATCTTCATGGTCATCGATTGATCAGATGTCATCACTTCTTCAACTGCGAAAGTTGAGGAATCCGGGTTTTGCAAAACATTGGTCAGTTCGTTGACGATCGTGGGAAGCGTTGGTAAGTTACGCTGTATTTGATTGATCAGAAAATTGTAGTCGATGGCACTCATTTAAATAGGTCTAAAGGCAGTTGGTTTTATCTTTTGGATGAAATATGAACTAAATATTACTAAAACTAGACACAATGCTACAAAATAATCACCTCTTTTTGAATAAAATGTATTTTTGGATGGAGGAACCGAAATTTCCAGAACGGAAGCACCTTGAAAATATACACTCTCATCTTGATCTCTCATCACTTCCCGGATAACTCCGTTTGGCGATATCCAACCAGACCATCCAGCGTTTCCACACCGAAGAACACTTACTCCAAGTTCAAGAGCTCTTATCACAGAATGAGACGCATGCTGCTCAGCACACCCCTCCTCTCCAAACCAGGCATCATTCGTGGTAACAAAAAGCAGGGTATTTTGATTTACAGGTACATCTTTTACTAAACCGGGAAAAATGTCTTCATAACAGATTACAGGCACTATTGAGATCGTTTGATTGTACTCGTTAGCAACCGTAAAAGAATGAAAGCAATTTCCCTGAGTAAAGTTGCCTACTGGACCCACTAAGCGAGTTAATCCGGGAATCAAGCTTAGCGGCGCGGGGATATGCTCGCCAAAGGGCACCAATACCTGCTTCGCATACCACTCTTGCTCAAGTCCATGAAGAGGGTCAATCTTAACGACACTATTGTAACTAAGTTCATTTTCCTTAATGATAGCGCCAGCTAAAATGGGAGTGTCTCCTTCTTTGCTTAATTTCTCAACCCAACCTCTATCTAAGTTCACGGCATAAGGTGTTGATGCCTCTGGCCATACAATTAAATCCGGACGTAGCGAGGAAAGAACATTTGTTTGCTCAATTAGCGTCCTTTTGTTGTGAGCAATATTTTCAGGAGCCCATTTATTGAGCAAATATGGTTGGCAAACTCCAACTTTGACAGAAACGGACTCAGCTAGTTCGCTTTTTTTACTTCGCAAGATCAATGGTAAGAGCATGATCAAGAAAAATGCCATACAGATATAGAAATCTGGGCACATAGAAGAAAAATAGCCACTTCTGTCTTGCCTCCTCCTTCGAACTAGAAGGTGGTGTAAATAGGAAGCCAAGCATAGATTGAAAAAAACCAAAAAGAAAGAAACTATCCATCCACCCGCGTATGGAACAAGCTGCAGGAGAGCTGGTCTTTCCCATTGCGTTACAGAAAGCGGGCACCATGGAAAACCTAAAGGAAAGAGACTCCGAGCCCACTCAATCGTAACCCAAAGTGCTGAAAGTCCAAAAATTCCGGAAAATCTAACCCCAAAAGGTCCATCCGCACATTTATATACCCACCTGCTTGCAATAATAAACCAGGGCAGTTGGTAGATGGTCACAACCAAGCAAGCCAGCAGCATCCCCACCGGACTCACATGCCTTATCCATCCTATTAAACCTATGTTGTAAATAAATCCACTTAAAATAAGGGAAACATAAATAGCTTTACTTTTAGGCTCAAAATAGAGCCATACCAGAAGAGGTACCAGAAAGAAGTATGCGGCTTCAGGAAATTCGCCTGGTGGTTGGGCGAGATAAAGAAGGAGAAAAGTTGAACCTGTTGCTAAAATACCAGGACTCCAAGTCTTGAAGAATAAAATACAGTCTAGGCGATACGAATGATAAAAAGTTCGCATTACTTGCAGCCTATATTGCCAGAGGCACAGTCAGCAGACGATCCTTTTCCAAAACTAATCAATGGTTCAGGTAAAATCTCTAAATAACCATTACTGTCATTACTTAAATGCCTGTCGAATACGGAAAATAATTCATTTTTAGTAGAAGAACGACGCATTTCTCTAAGGAAAACACCATCTTTATCAATCGACTGCCCCACATAATTTAAGAATTTCTTAATTCTTGAGACCAACCTTTTATCGTCCATCCTTGGGGTGGAAAGCTCATTGTATAACTCTACGCAATACTCGTGAACATTTTTTCTCGTAGGAATGAAGGGCGGCAAACCAGAAGCAATCTCCCTAATTTGTCGAAAGATCCAGGGATTTCTAATTGCGGCCCGGCCGATCATGACACCCCGCGTCCCTAACTTAACTTTAAGATTATTTGCCTGCTCCGCAGTTTCAATACTACCATTTACTAAAACAGGGCAATGCCCATCGAGGTACTGCACCGCCTTAGAAACATAAGTGTAATCAGGAGCAGAATTGTAGCCCCCAGTAACCGTTCTTACATGGATACTTAAGAGATTAACTTGGTTTATTTTAATAGCTTTAAGTATCTCATCGAAATTGCGGTCATCATCAAAACCAATTCTCATTTTAACCGTCAAATTCCCCTCAATATTGGAACGCATTTCGGATAATATAGAATTAACTTTTTCAGGATCCCTAAGTAATCCTCCTCCCACATTCTTCTTATATACTCTCGGTGCGGGGCACCCCATATTCAGATCCACACCCGCAATTGGATATTTTTTTAAATCAAGAATTGTCCGTTTGATATCACTTATGTTTTCCCCGATAATCTGTGCATAAACTGGTTTCGCCGTTGGGTTCTCAATAATAGAACTTAGGATTTCCGGACTCAGCCTAGAGTTTACATGAACTCGAAAAAACTCAGTAAAAAATAAATCAGGCTCTCCCCTCCTCGCGATTACTCGCATAAAAGGTAATCCAGTAACATCCTGCATCGGAGCCAATGCCGAAGGGCAGAATACTTGATCTTCGATTCCTAGCTCAAAACGAGGACTAGGAACTCCAGTCTTTACGACAGAGACCATTTATCGATACATAATTGATCTAGTCCTGCTTTTTAAGGATGCGATCGAGTATCTCTGACATATCTTCAACATTCTCTAAGACTTTATTGGCTACATGGATTGGTTGTTTCATTTGCAGTGCCAAAACAATTGAATCACTCGGACGTGCGTCAAGTTCGATAATCTTTTTACCCAATTCATTCTCCATCCTAAGAATTATTCTAGCAAAAAAAGTGCCCTCATCTACATCATTAATTAAAACTCTCTCAATTGACGCCTCAAGTCCCTTTAGTATCAACCCGATAAGATCATGAGTTAAAGGCCTTTCCTTCTTCACCTGATTAATTGTCATGTTGATCGCATTACCTATTGCGGGATCTACATAAATTACAAAAGTCTTATCATCATTGCCCAAAAATATGGCACAACCATTCGATGTAGGCATGACTCCCTTTACTGTAACTTCACTCGAATCAATATTCATGTTGTCATTATCTAGATTATGGATTTCGTTCGCAAGAACTTATGAATTATAGAATTTCAGAAACCAAACTTTTTCCCAAGTGAAAAAATTAAGGACTAATATATATCTAATAGGAATGATGGGCTCAGGTAAGTCTGCCGTGGGTGAATTAGCGGCGGAGCGGATGCAAATGGAGTTTTTAGATTCAGATCGTTCGATTGAAAAGATTGCAGGTAAAAAGATTAGCGAAATTTTCAAAACTGACGGAGAACTGCATTTTAGAGAAATGGAAAGATCTTTTATTAAAAGCGGCCACCCGGCTCATGGCTGCTTAGTCTCATGCGGTGGCGGCTTAGCCTCAATTGAAGGAATGGCAGACCAACTTAAGTCAAAGGGCTTAGTTATCTGCTTGTGGGCAAACCCAGAAACCATTTACCAACGAATAAAAGATGACCAAAATCGGCCACTCTTACGAGTGAAGAACCCGCTGGCCGAGATTCAAAAACTAATTGAGGTTAGGAAAGAAATCTACCTGAATGCTGATTTGGTTATTCAAACAGACAAACTAACACTTTCTCAAACTGTAGATACTGTTATATCGGGGCAGAATTCAATACTGGAAGATTAAATCATATTATTCTTAAATTTTTTCATCTGCTCCTTAAAAACTTTTGGTGGTCTAATCACTTTACCGTTTTCATTTACAAAGGCATGCGTTGTCTTCGCGGTTGCCAAAATTTCCTCACCTTTCCGAACAAAGTAATTTGCCTGAATACGAACCTGATCAACCTTTGGAATAGACACCTCGATGGATAGCAAGTCGTCAAAACGAGCCGGCATCTTAAACTCACATGAACAACTAAGTACGGGAAGAAAGTAACCACTTTCCTCCAACTTTCTGTATGGGCATTCTATTTGCTCAAGAAGGTTTACCCTCGCAACCTCAAGCCATGTAAAATAATTGGCATGGTAGACGATGCCCATTTTATCAGTCTCTTGATACCTAACTTTGATTGAAGTTGTTGCGGAAAACATAGATTTATTTTATCTAAATTCTCGAAACTGTTTCAAGCTAGATAAATTATGTCCTTAAATAAAAAAGATAGAAGAATTTCAATATGGATTGGCGTGGTTATTGGCGTAACAATATCATCACTACTTTTCAAATATGCTATAACTGAAAAAAATCAAAGAGCATCCCAGAGAAAAGGCTCCTATGATTCAAATTTTACAGCGGTCAATAATGTTCGATTCCCCAAAATACCTTCTTCGATTAAAGAATGTATTCCGCACGGACTTATTCTTTTCTATGAAAGTAACCGGTCCATCTCAGGTAACTTCACGGAACATCCAAATTCTTGCTGGATTATTGAATGCGCGGGAGTCCTGAGGTCGGAAAGATTGTTTGTCCTTGCAGAAACTTCTTCAGGCAAACCTGAAAGAACATTATTTTTCAGAGCGAGTGAGTTGTATATTACTGCTAGTCCTGAAATAACTCAGGAAATGTTAGAAAAGAACTTGCCGGAATCAGAATTTAGGATTTTAGGAAAAAATCAAATGACACAAGAATTTATCGTACAAATCAAAGAATTTTCACCCGACAAAATTAAGTTTTACCTTAATCAACTTAACTCTGAATACCCTCAGATTAATAAAGTCAGACTATGCCCATGGTTACCGCCAGCATAAGGTATTTGACCAAATGCAACTCTCGCAATATCATGAATTTTAATCATCACCCCTTAAACTTCTTCAACTAAGACATTATTGTGAACCTTGAATTAAAAGATGCGGGAACAGCCCGAAAAATAGCTATTGTTTCCTTTGACTCGAATGAAATTGAGTCAAAAGAAAACGAAGCGTGTAAAGAAATCGGTAAACTTGCCAATATTCCTGGTTTCAGGAAAGGTAAAGCCCCATCTCATGTCATTCGTAAAAGATACGCTAAAGAACTTAGAGACGAACTTACAAGAAAAGTGTCAACTGATGCCTATGAATCAGTCTTGGATCATAAAGAAATTAAAGTTTTTTCCATCCTTAAAGTTGATCCTGGTGAATTCTCTAAAGAGTCGGGCGTCAGTATCGAAGTTACGGTTGATTTGGAACCAGAATTCGATCTTCCAGACTACGAAAATTTTGAACTTACAACCCTATCAGTTGAAGTCGGAGATGACGACATTGAGAAAGAACTTTCGACTTTGAGAGACCAAAGAGCTTCTTTCGATATTGTAGAGAGAAAAGCAAAGAAAGGTGACTATATCAAATGCAGTTATGAAGGAGAACTTGATGGGAAACCAGTGGCTGAAATCCTTCCAGACAAACCCATGTACGGGAAGCAAACAAACACGTGGGAAGAAGCGGGTCAGGCAAAGGGTTTGGGAGTAGATGCTATTGCAGACGGAGTAGTAGGAATGAAAAGTGGTGATGAAAAAGAAGTCGAAGCTTCATTTGACGATAGTTTCGAAGTAGCTCCACTTGCAGGGAAAACTGTATTGTACAAACTTAAAGTCCATGAAGTTAGGGAAAAAAAGCCTCCGACCATGGATGAAGAATTTTTTAAATCTTTAAAAGTGGAAAATCTTGAGGAATTAAAAGATCGTATACTTACCGATTTAGAATCTCGAAAAGAGCAGGAAAATCAAAATGCGAAACGTAGCCAAATAACGCAAAAGATTTTAGATCTTCCCGATTTCCCCCTCCCTCAGCAAGCTGTGGATGATGAATCCAATTCTATCTTCCAGTCGCGGGCTCAACGTGCGATCCAACAGGGGACAAAACAGGAGGAAATTGAATCCAAAAAAGACGAGCTGTGGAAAGAGGCAAAGACCCAGGGAGAAGCGCGCGTCAAACTTACTTTAACTCTTAGCAAAATAGCAGAAAAAGAGAAAGTTGATGTGAGTAATGAAGATCTAGCTAGAGCGGCAACTCAAGAAGCGATGATGCTAAGAAAAGATCCTGCCGCCTACGTGAAAGAATTATCTCAAAATCGACAACAACTGCAAAGATTAAGGCAAGATATTCTTCACGATAAAACACTTAATTTAATTACAACTAAATCCAAAGAAATTACAGGTGATACCGAGGGTGATAATACCCAATAATTTCCACCAATTACACACAAATAAAATGGGAGCATATTTACCTTTACCGTATGTTTACGAAAGAGAAGGCAGGCAGGAACGAGCTTGGGATATCTACAGTAGACTTTTAAGAGACCGTATCGTCTTTGTTGGGACACCAATTGATGATTATGTGGCAAATTCAATTATTGCCCAATTACTATTCCTGCAGATGGAGGATCCTAAAAAAGATATTCATGTATACATCAACTCACCAGGCGGGAGTGTTTCCGACGGAATGGCTATTTATGACACACTCAACTTCATGCAATGCGACATTGTAACTTATTGCATAGGAATGGCAGCAAGCATGAGCACGGTACTTCTTGCAGCTGGAACACCCGGTAAAAGATACGCACTACCAAACAGTCGTGTCATGATACACCAACCAAGTGGCGGAGCTGGTGGTCAAACTTCCGATATATCAATCGCTGCGAAAGAAATTTTACGATGGAGGAAAACTATCAATAATATTCTTTCCAAACACAGCGGTAAATCAATTGAGCAGCTTGAAAAGGATTCCGATCGCGACTACTACATGTCAGCAGAAGAAGCGAAAGATTACGGTTTGGTAGACGAAGTAATCTATCAAAAACCATCCGAATAAACCGACTCATGGCTAAACCTACTAAAATCAACTTCTGTTCATTCTGTGGGAAACCTCAGGGTGAGGTTAAGAAGATGATTGCGGGTCCAGCTAGTGTTTTTATTTGTGACTCCTGTGTTAGAGTTTGTAAAACCATTATTGATCGCGAACTCGGAGAGAAAGAAACCCCCGTTAAAGCGAGTGGAGAAAAGCCAATTTTCAACTTGCTTAAGCCTGCAGCAATTAAAGCACATTTAGACGAACATGTAATCGGTCAAGATCATGCCAAGAAGGTGCTTTCTGTAGCGGTGCATAATCATTATAAACGCCTTGCCTGCGAAATGGGAATTAATACAGGTGACGCCTCCCCTAATCTCTTCGCCTCTGAGGACCTCAAGGGAGTTGAGATTGAAAAAAGTAATGTGCTGCTTCTGGGTCCAACAGGAAGTGGCAAAACTTACCTTGCCAGAACACTTGCGAACCTTCTGGATGTTCCCTTCGCAATAGCTGACGCAACTACTCTAACGGAGGCTGGTTATGTAGGGGATGATGTTGAAAACATTGTTCTTCGACTACTTCAGTCTGCAGACCAAAATGTCGAAAGAGCACAGTGCGGAATCATTTATGTAGATGAAATTGATAAGATTGGACGGAAAACAGACAATGTTTCTATAACTAGAGATGTTTCAGGTGAAGGCGTTCAACAAGCATTACTTAAGATTCTTGAAGGCACAGTTTGTAATGTGCCTCCTCAAGGCGGTAGGAAGCACCCGAACCAAGACTACATTCAACTCGATACAGCAAATGTTCTTTTTATATGCGGGGGTGCATTTGTGGATCTTGATCAGATAGTTGAGCAGAGGGTTGGCAACCGTATGGTTGGTTTCAATTCAGATACACCAAAAGACAAGGAAGATTTGCTCGGCGATGTAAGACCCGAGGATCTCGTAAAGTACGGCTTAATTCCTGAGTTTATTGGTCGACTGCCTATAGTTTCAGTCTTAGAAGAACTTACCCAAACTGAACTTGTCAGGGTTCTAAAGGAGACTAAAAATTCTCTTTTAAAACAATACAGGAAACTCTTCCTCATGGAAGGAGCTGAACTTCATTTTACTAGGGAAGCTATCCTGTCCATTTGTGAACAAGCGATCTTAATGAAGACAGGAGCCAGAGCCTTAAGATCAATCATGGAAAACATCATGCTTGATGTTATGTACGATCTCCCCTCAATTGAAGAACCTGTACGAGTAACAATAAGCGCTGCAGTTGTTCGGGGAAAAGGAAAAGCTAAAATATCACAACTCCCTCAAAATAAAAGAGACGCAGCCTAGATTAGAACTTCTAAGGAAGAACTAAGACACTTGTTCTTTTATTATTCTCGGGGTTTTGATCCTTTTGATTATTTAAAGTTACTTCAGAGTAAATAGCTAATTCACCTTGGCGATTACCTGCATCAAAGTACAATTTCTCACTTTGGATTTCTCCTTTTGCAAGATTTCCAATCATGAAAATCTTCTCTAAACCTTTATATTTAATTTTCAATTCCATACTCTGAATCCATGATGTTCCTTGGTTCTGAACGGTTACTGAAAAAGGCTTGGTTCCCGATGAAGAAAGGTTTTTTGAATCAAAATAATACCCTACTATTGCAGCATCTACAATACCGGGGGTGTCCCTCTGTTCAAGTCTGCGAATATTAAGCACTCCATTACCGGACCATTGATCGAAGCCAGGCTTTTCGGTCTCGTCAGCATTCTCATATAAAGAGCTCAATAAACCTGTAGGAGTATAAGACTGAGATCTTGATATTTCAGAAGCAATAGTCCCTGTTACAAAAGCGGCAGCAATGGATGTCCCACTAAAGTTAACATATTCATCATCTTCCCAGGCAGTAATAACGCCGACGCCGGGGGCAGCTATATCAACCTCTTCTCCATAATTAGAGAAAGTAGAAACCCGCGACTTAGCATCTACAGATGATACAGCTACTACATCCTTGTGCCTTGCCGGATAAGCAATTTTGGGTGCCCCATCGTTTCCAACAGCAGATACAAGTATTACACCTTTTGAATTTGCAACTTGAATGGCATGATCAAGGACAGGGGATGAAGTCATCCCTCCAAGACTCAAGTTTATAACCTGAGATCCTTCATCTACAGCCATTAATATACCTTTAGCTATTGTGAAGGCGTCACCCTGTCCGTTCTCATCAAGTACCTGAACTGAAAGAATCTCACTGGATGGAGCAAGACCAAGTAATGATGAAGATTGTCCTGCTATAATTGATGCAATTCCAGTGCCATGACCTAAAGCCCTATTACTATTACTTTGAAGTAAGGAAACCTGGCGAATGGCCAAACCGTCCAGAGATGGGTGGGATATATCAACACCAGTATCTAAAATTGCTACTTTGACTCCCTGTCCTCTGGATTGACGATCCTCACTTACCCCTAACCAGGTCATGGAATTAAAGCTAAAGGGAGCTTCAGCTTCAAGTATTCTAGCTTCTGGTAAAGCTGGTGTACTTAATCTAACATTTCTCTCCAGCTTAAAGGTTCCCTCTATGTCTGACAGTATTTCTGCAAACCGGATAGGATCACTGACTCTTAAACGCATAACTCCGAGTTCTTCAATCGTATCAATGACTGAAAAACTGGACTCAGTTGGATTCTTTTGAACTTCCATCAGTCCTGTAGGGTCGTCTATCGAAATTAAAATATCATTTAGTTCGGGATATTCAGAGATAGGCACTTCCCAATTGGGGTCTAAATTTATATTCGATGATTCATCTTCGAAAAAAACAGGTTTATCTACGATAAATTTGGTCTGTTGACCCAATGACTCATCTTGCCTCGGTATTTGGCTTTCGTTAGATATAAATAGTGAATCTATTAATAAGAAAAGGCTAAGTAGAATAAAAAACAAAAAAAATTTAAAATAAGCCCTCATGATTCAAATTATTTCACTGATTTCCTTCGTTCGCAAATTGAATTATAAACTATTAGGTTTATGTTATCTGTACTTGTAGTTGGTCACGGTCTCTCTGGTGCTATCATTGCCCATACATTAACAGACTATGGGTTGGAGGTACATTGTATTGAAGGGAGAGTACCTCATTCAGCAAGCCAAGTTGCTACTGGGTTAATTAATCCGTTTATTGGTCCAAAACTAAATACCCCAACAGAAATTGATGAGTGCCTTTTTGCAAACCAAGAGTTCTTCAAGAAATGGGAAGAAATGAGCAACCAAAAGCTCTATTATAAAGACTCATTAATCAGGGTTTTTAGAACCGAGCAACAATTACTAAAGTGGAGGTTACTCGAAAATGAAGACCTATCGTCGAAATTCGCCACATCTCTTGCTTCAAAACATGAGATTAAAAATGTAGGACTTACAGCTCCATTCGGAGCAGGAATCACGCTCTCTTACAGATTAGATATACTAGCTTATTTAAAACTATCTAAAGAAAGGCTCATTGCCAAAAGTAGATGGACTTCAACTTTATTCGAAGAATCAATGATCAATGAATTTGACATCACCATCTTTGCAGAAGGTCATAATGTCTCAGCAAACCCATACTTCAACTGGTTACCTTTTGCGCCGGCTCAAGGAGAAATACTCGAATTGGATGGTCCTCGTTTACCTCTATGTAGTAACGGAACGTGGTTCCTTCCCCATTCAAGCAAAAATGCCAAGGCAGGCTCAACCTGGAAGCATGAGGATTTAAAATCTGGTCCTACTGACAAAGGAAAAAAGACTATATACAAGAATCTTAATTTTTTACCGATCGACCAATTTAAACTAGTTAACCATTTGAGCGGAATAAGATCAGGCACTATGGATCGAAGCCCCATAATCGGAAGGCATCCAAAGATAAGTAAGCTCTACATATTTAATGGTTTTGGATCTAGAGGTTCTACTACAATAAAAATGAATGCCGAACGCCTGGCAGAATTTATAATCCTTGAGAAACCGCTTAATCAAAATATTGACCTCAATCGATTTAAGAAAAAAATTCGATGCCCTACCTAACATGAGACTTGTACAAAAAGCACACGATTTTATTTCTTGTAGTATTACTAAAGGGTCTACCGTAATTGATATGACATGCGGAAATGGAATTGACACATTATATCTTAGCAATTCCGTTAAAAAAAGCGGAAAAGTGTTTGCTTTCGATAAACAAGATGAGGCAATCCTGAGAACAAGAAAAATGTTAGAAGAAAGCAAATCTTCAGAAAATGTAGAGCTTATAAAAGCTTGCCATAGCCAAATCGATAAACACTTACCTTTGGAAATAAAAGGTTTGATAGGTGCGATTACGATAAATCTTGGCTACCTTCCGAATGGAGACCACTCAGTAATCACAACTGCTTCGACCACAATAACCGCAATAGAGATAGCTTATGAATGGATGCAAGTCGGTGCAAAAATGACTATTATTGTATATCGAGGCCACTATGGAGGTGATAAAGAAGCTATGGCAGTAAAAAATTTACTCACTATTAAAGAGTGGCAAGTTACCAAATGCACAGGGCATGAGAAGCCGGACTCCCCAATCCTTTACATGGTTACAAAGCGGTAAAAGGAGAAATCAAATCCACTTCTTTTTCGTAATCAACTCCATCAATACCAAAACCAAATAATTTAAGAAATTCCTTCTGATATTCATCAAAATTCGTTCTCTCCCTTAGATTATCCGAGGTAATTTCACCCCAAGAATCAATAATCTCACTTTGCACAATTGGATCCATTTCCCAATCATCAAGACGAATCCGACCACTTTCATCGACATCGACAACACCTTTTTCATGGTAGAGCCTATCATTGAAAAGCCTAATAATTTGCTCAATACATCCCTCATGAGTTCCCTTCTGGTGCATAATCTTAAAAAGTAAAGAAACATAAAGAGGCACTACTGGTATTGCTGAACTAGCTTGCGTGACTACAGCCTTATTCACGGAAACGAATGCCCTCCCCTCACAATTATCCCTCATTATCTCGTTTATTGAATGTCCAGTTTTCTCAAGGTGTTCTTTGGCCATTCCGATTGTGCCATGCCTGTATATTGGCTGCGTAACTTCTGGACCAATATAAGAATAAGCAATATTGGTGCAGCCGGTAGCCAAAAGATTTTCTTTCAATAAAAGTTCTGTCCACAACATCCAGTCATCACCTCCCATTACCTTCTGAGTACTTTCAATATCATCCGGAGTGGCAGGTTCTAAGACAACCTCCTTTATTTCGCCTTTATCTGTGTCCAATGTTTTGTTCTTATATACTGCACCTATAGGCTTAAGGCAGGCTCTGTAAGTCTTGCCATCTTTCGGGTCGGTTCTTCTCGGCGATGCTAAGCTGTAAATCACGAGATCAAAAGCTCCACCAAATTCTTTAGCTTTTTCAATGACAGCTGTCTTACATTCCTCAGAAAAAGCATCTCCATTAATATCCGCATGCTTCGTGGATAAATCTTTGGTTAATTCATTAAATGCCATTGAATTATAAAAACCAGCACTCGCAGGTTTTTCTTCTTTGGGCGGTCTTTCGAAATAAACGCCTAGTGTATCTGCATTTGCGGAAAACGCGGAAGCGATTCTACTGGAAAGCCCGTATCCTGTTGATGCACCTATCACTAATACACGCTTAGGTTTGTCTACAATGCTTACTTGATTACTGACCGCTAAATCCGCCTGCTCCTTGACCGATGATAAGCATCCCATTGGATGAGAGGTTATACAGACAAATCCTTTAATTCTTGGTTTAACTATCATATTGAAAAAATTTAAAATTTAGTATGTTCATATCATTAGTCACATCCAATCTAAATACTTAATTATTATCATCTTTCCGTAAAACAGTGAACTTAAACGAAAGAAAACTAATTGCAGACTTCACGGGTTTGCCACTTGAAGGGGATCCAAGAAAAAATCGTCCACCCGCAACCATGGAGGATATTGTAGAAAAGATATGGGGAACATGGAAAATAGGTGCAGAAAGCAGCCCTGAGCAAATTATATCTGAAAACTGGGGCAAAATTGTTGGACACGGATTTGCCAACAAATGTGCCCCAGAAAAACTAGATGTAACTCGAGGTGTATTAATTATTAAAACTTCAGGCGGAGCAATTAAACAGGAGCTCGCATTTAAAAGAAAATCAATTCTTAAGAAGATTTGCCAACTAGATTCAACATGGAAAATCAAAGATATTCGCATCCATTAAGACTCATGGAGATGCTCAACAATCTTATATGATCGAGAAACAAATATGAATGCAATGGCGGTAACTACGATTAATACAGTCCAAAAACAAAATTCCTGAATTTCATTCATTATCGAAGTCCCATCCTCCTGAATCAAGAGGAATTTCACTTGTGAAGTTAAGAAATTCCCGAATGATACCGTCAGTAGGAAAAAGCCCATGACCAAAGACTTCATTCTCCTTGGTGCTTGCGTGTAGGCGAACTCAAGGCAGGTTACAGAGATCAATACCTCAGAAGCCGTCAGGAAAAAACAGGCAAGTATTTGCCACCCAACGGATAAGCTAATCTCACTATCGACAAAATATTGTATTACGGTGACTATACAAAAAGCAAAAGCCATTACCCAGAAACCAATGGACATTTTCCGTAGTGGAGTTAAGTCCAGAATCTTTCCGGTCATCGGATAAATAAAAATCGAGAATACTGGTATTAATATTAGTATAAAAATAGGATTCCATACCGCAGCAACCTGAGAGGCTAACATCTCACCCCCTGCAAAAAAAGGCACCCAATCTGGAATGGTTCGGTCTAAACTTCGAGCTTGAATTTGCCATGAAGTTCCAATCTGGTCAAATAATGCCCAGAACATGATTACGAAAGAAAAGATAATGCTTAGTCGAAAAATTGGCTTAAGGTTTTCAAAAGTAAAAGTTTCGGTGAAATACTTCCCTCCTTGGGGAGGAATATGAGCAAAATCTTTTCGGCCCAGCCAAAAAATAAATGTAGCAACTCCCATCAGTAAACCTGGTAAACCAAAAGCATAGTGAGGACCAAAAATAATTTCACCCTCATTCCTAAAACCAATCAATGGTTCTATATTTAAGAAAACTGCTCCCCCAAATGTACCCGGTAGATTTCTTGCTTCCAATAGGAACGGAGTGAGTAGTCCTGAAAGAAATGCACCAAGATTAATGGAGAAATAAAACCAACCAAAAACCTTTGATAAAAGAGACTTATTCTGAACAGAAAATTGATCACCTACATGCGATGAAACGCACGGTTTAATCCCTCCTGAACCAACAGCAATGAGAATTAAACCTCCAAGTAACCACAGTTTAGTATCCCCCATAAATCCCATGAAAGCCAGGCATCCGTGTCCCAAGCAGTAGACAATCGACAAATAAATAATCGTTTTATACTTCCCTAGATAAGCATCAGCTAAAATTCCTCCTAGTATAGGAAAAAAATATGCAGAAGCCATGAATAGGTGATTCAAAGCTTCGGCTTCTTTGACTGAAAAAATATCTAAGGTGCCATCAGGTTGAGTCAGGTAAGAAGTCATGAAGACCAAAAGAATACTTTTCATCCCATAGAATGAAAACCTCTCGGCGGCTTCATTACCAACAATGAAAGGCAAACCTGGGGGCAGTGTCTCAGTATCTAAAGGTTTCTGGCGATATAGACTCACTCAATTAATTCCTTTCTATAATTCGTAATGCTTTCCTTCTTTCTAATTCAGAATCTAAATCAGTCATAATTTCCTGCTTTGCAGCAGGGTTCTCTACAACGGCAGAAGAATCAGCTTTTTTTTCAAAGGATTTGCTGATCATCAAAGATTTCAAAAGACCAAAACTATTTAACCCAAAAATTATAAAATAATGAATAACTATTAGAAAGTAACTGGCACTCAATATTTCAAGCACTACAATTGAAGAAATCAAAGTAAGGTTTATGCCAAAAAGTAGCAAAAGTGTATTTCTTGTCATATCCTTTGAGTCGAATGGTAATTAGAAAAATATTCTAATGATCTTGCATAGAATCTCTTTTTCTAAAAGAAACATTCAATGAAGTTTAAACTTATCATAATTTCAGTATATATAATCTTATTGTGCTCATGTGAGCAACTTAAAGAATTTAATTCACCTAAGTCTGAGAATAATGAGTCTTCCAATGTACCAGCCTCTGTTCCTGGGAATGATAAACCATCTCGAAAAGTGGATGAAGTAGATTCTTCAATCAGTAAAAATGAACCCCCGGTTATAAAAACTATAGTTTCTGCACCTCCTCCCGAAAAGCCTGAGTCATCAATAATTAAAACTAAAGTAAAACCGGAGCAACCCGAGTTTAGTCCAGAATTATTATCCGCAGTAAAAAACTGGCAACTCATTCCTAAATCCGTATTTCCGTTATCAGCGGTAACCATAAACCAACCTATCGAATTTGTTGCTAAAACTCAGAGTGGACAGATTATTGCAACAGCTTTAAAGAAACCGGGCGATGAAGTTGTTGCAGTAGGTTCATCAGGGAAATACCTAAGTGTTGCACCAAGTTTAAAGACAAAGATGCGCGGGCAAATACTTCTTGAGCAAACTGACTTCAAACAAGGAGTTGCTTACCTTTTCGAATTACGAAAAAAACAAAGAGAGGACTACGAAAGGAAAAAAGCTGAACTTGCTGAACTTGGAAATTCCAGCGATGACTCTCTTTCCCGGGAAACAAGTACTCAAGAGCAAGCATCTTTATTTGAAGACTTGCCTATCCCAGGAGATTTCGGCCATGGGAAATTTTGTATTTGCAAAGATTGTCGCGATAAAAGATTGGCAGCAACAGGATCAATGAAATAATTATAACTTTCCCCTATTATGAAGAATGGAATAAAGAAAAAGAATATTCGCGAAGTTGAAATTGGCGATCATGTTAAACAAACAATCGCTACCGGCGGTAAGAAAAAATGTGGCGAAGTATTAATGATACTTCAGGATAACCCTGGAGATCCAACATTAGAATGTGCTGAAGTAAATCCCGACGACCTCACACCTCTTGAAAAAGGATCTGAAGGCATAAGGACATTCAAATCAAAGCGTTCTAAGCTTAAAATGTATACCCCCCGCAAGAAACTTTTTACCAAAAAGACTTTTGAAAAAGGAGATGTAGTACAAAGCAAAAGAGGAGGTACAGTTAGGTTTGGCAGGATTGTATGCTTTGTCCACCCTGATGGATTATATTCCACTTCTCACGAAGAAGGATATAATGGAAAAGATCTTCTTGAATGTGTTGAAATTGAAAAGAAACCTGGACTTATGCAAAAAATGGATTCCGATGGTGAACCCAAACGATTCCAGGCACAGGGAAAAGATTGTAAAATCATGAAGGTTATAACGACAGACTCAAAAGGTGAACCTACAACAATGCACCGTTTAGACATTCCGGCAGAAGATTAATATTCACTGAGAAAATATCTATCCATATCAAATTTTCGCAATCTAACAATATTACTTTTACTACATTTGTAAGCATCAAACTTAACATTTCCCCGTTGCCGATCACTCCCTTCAAAAGTTATTCTAATTTTACCATTCTCCCAACGAGTCATGCACCACTTTAATTTGTAAGCGGATGTTAAATAATCGATGGTCTCCGACCTATTAAGGTAGTATTCGTCTTTAATTTTACGCACCATTGACAATAAAAAAGGTCGCAATGTGCGACCTTTTATAAATACATATTTTTTATAATTTACTAAGAATCGTAATCGCCTTTTTTAATTTTTTGGCAAGTAGCTGTTGAAACCCCGATTAACTCTGCTGTTTCGGCAAGAGTTTTCCCTTGAGCTAGTAGATCCTTTGCAGAATTGATCACCTCAATAGTGACACGCCCTCTTTTGCTCTCTATACCAAATCTGTTATAGAATGCTGATTTAGCTACAGGAGGGAGGCCATTAATATAGCATTCCAAATAATCAACTACACCTCGAAAAACTTTCCTTCCATCCTCGCGTCTATGCCTTTCATGATCTTTTTTAATAAGTTCATATAGGGCAACTTGATCAGTCTTTGTTGTTTTTTTTGCCTCAATTTGTTTTTCGATTTTACGTTTCAAACGTTCTAAATCTTTTAATGAATGATTATCGTTAATTTCCATAATATTTGAATATATATATATTAACTAGTGAAATAAAAAATTATTGTAAAGTAATAATATTAAACTAAATATTTCTATCTAAACTACGATACTGGATGGCTTCAAGAAGATGTTTTTTTTGAATCCTTAATGATTCATCGAGATCTGCAATTGTACGAGAAACTTTCAGAATTTTATTATAAGCTCTTGCAGATAAAGATAACTGTTTCATTGCATTGCGAATGAGTTTCTGTTCCTGAGGGCCAATTTCACAGATTTCATCCATTAAATGTTGCGGAATATTAGAATTTGTAGTTCCGTTTATTCCGAATCTTTTGGATCTTTCTCCCTGAAAATCCCTACAATTCTCTACTCGAAGGCGGATTGCGTTAGATGGTTCACCTGAATCACGACTTTGTAACTCTTCTATTTTTACCGCGGGAGTATCCACATGAATATCTATTCTATCAAGTAATGGACCACTTATTTTAGCTCTGTACTTTTGAATTTGGGGAATTGAACAACGGCAGTTATTCTGAGGGTCGCCCAAAAATCCGCAAGGACAAGGATTCATCGCTGCGACAAGCATAAAACGACAAGGAAGTGTTACTTTGCCAGCGCTACGAGAAATCGTAACAATACCATCCTCTAAGGGTTGTCGTAGTACTTCGAGTGCTGATCTTTTAAACTCAGGCAATTCGTCGAGAAATAATATTCCGTTGTGAGCGAGAGAAATTTCGCCTGGTCCTGGTATTGTACCGCCTCCAAGTAACCCGACATCACTAATTGTGTGATGCGGAGAACGAACAGGTCTTTGCATACCTTTAGAAAGAATGAATTTTGAATCTCCTTGGATCGAATAAATATTTAATATTTCTAAGAATTCCTCCATGCTCGGCTTTGGTAGGACTGATGGAATGCGCTTAGCAACCATCGACTTGCCGGCACCCGGCGGTCCTATGACAAGAAGATTATGCCCTCCTGCTACAGAAATCTCTACAGCACGTCTTAACGCATGCTGCCCCTTCACATCAGAGAAATCTTCGGCAGATTGGGATTTCTTTACTTTTGAAAAAGGGCTGTCAATAGGAAGCAGAGGGGCTTTATCATAATCGCCTTCGAAGAAACTTACAGCCTCCGCCAGACTTTCTATCCCGTAAATTTCAATACCCTCAATTAAACAAGCCTCCAATGCAGACTGCTTTGGTAAAAGGATGCCTTTTTTCCCGGTTGCACGTGCAAGTACTGCCATTGCGAGTCCTCCCTTAACACCTCTAACCTCTCCAGACAAAGCAAGTTCCCCTGCAATTAAAAATTGATCGAGGCGATTATTTTGTATCTGCCCGGTTGATGCCAGGAGAGTTAATGCAATGGGTAGGTCAAATGCTGCACCTTCTTTTTTTAAATCTCCTGGTGCTAAATTTATTGTCACATGAGTTCTCGGTTTATTAAACCCAGCATTACTTATGCTTGAAAAAACTCGATCCATTGACTCCTTCACAGATGCATCAGGTAACCCAACCAAAACACACTTTGGGTCCCCTTTTTCTCCGCTATTAGACTCAACCGTTACTTGCAATGCTGATACACCTGAAAGGGTTGCTGAGAATGTAGTAGACAGCATATAAATTTATTCCGTTCGTTCTTTAACTAATTTAGCAATATCCTTAAATGAAGGATGATCAGAATTATTTAAATATGAATATGCAATTGTCTCAAGTGGAATGATGCAACAATCAAAGGATCTAAGTTGATTTAAGGCCATATAAGCATCATCTGCTCGCCTGGCTCCGACGCAGTCGGACAAAACTGTTACATTAAGCCCTTCCCTTAAAGCATCAACGCAAGTTTGGTATACACAAATTGTCGTTTCTATACCTAAAATTAACAAATGAGATATTTTATTACTTTTAACCCAATCCAAAAATTCAGGGGAACCGAAAGCTGAAAATGTATTTTTTTCGAAAACTGGTACTTGAGTCGTATCTTTTGTTAACTCTGCTATGGTTGTGCCAAGCTTTTGCGGGACCTGCTCAGTAAAACAGAATGGGATCTGCAAGACCCTCAAAATGTCAGCCCCTAAAACAATACTTTCCTTTAGTCTAATTCTATCATCAATTGCGTTAAGAAGGTTATCCTGGACATCCATTATGACTGCTCCAAGTCGATTATGTTCTTTGCTATTTATGGTACTAGATTTTTTATTATTTTTAAACTTCATTGCCAAGATGGGTTCTATTCCTGATAAAAGAAAAGTACGACCCTCTATTTATTTAATGATAAAACTTTCAATTCAACCATGAAAAAATTTGGATTTTTAATACCAATTCTTCTTTGCGTTTTCTTTATAAGCATTACCAACTGTAGAAATCGTCGATCAGACCCAAGTAAAATTACCATGCGACCAAGGGTTTTCATAGAAAATGCGACTCCAGTTCCCATTATTGACGAATACGATTTCACTGGCGTCCAAGTTGGTACAATCGAAAACATTTTCACTGAAGATTTAGAGGATAGAACATATGCACTTTGGTTCACATTAGATAGAAGAAGTGCAATCACCCTGCAAAAAGCCTCAATTCGTAACAGAGGCCGTGTCCTTCAGTTAATTATTGGAGGACAGGTTGTGGGGTTCCATGTTGTACAAAAAGCAATTACGAACGGAGTTATTCCGTTTGTTCTGGCAACCAAGCTTTCTGAAGAGAATGCAATGCTCCTTTATCGTGAGTTAGCCCAATCTATTACTCACCTTCAGGCCGAATTAGAAGATCAAAAAGGATGATGAATAAGGGTCACCAATTTTTGATATTTTTTTGCAATTGCTGCTTTTATTTGACCAAGGCATTTAGTTTAGAAGTAGCCCCAAATTTTCAGTTGTCGTGGCCAACGCCAAATCCAGCATTTGCCCAAGGAATGGGGTACTCCGCATTCCTACAAAAAACTGGTCCCGGTAAGGCATTTTCATCAGGGTCATTTGGCTGTGTTAGAAACAATGGATACAAATTTCATGAAGGCTTAGATCTCTATCCACTAAAAAGAGATTCCAAAGGTAGAGCAACAGATGCGATTTATTCGGCAATGGAAGGCGTGGTCAGTCATGTGAACAATGTCTCAGGCTACAGTGCATATGGTAAATATATCGTATTGACCCACAATCAAGTTAAACCAGCTTTGTATTCCTTATATGGTCACTTAGCATCCGTTGATTTAAAAGTCAAAGTTGGCGCAAAGATTAATGTGGCTCAAGAAATCGGAAAAATGGGTAATAGTGCATCTTACAGTATCCCGTTAAACCGTTCTCATTTACATTTTGAAATCGGACTTCGTCTAACAAACCGTTTTCAGGATTGGTTTAATAAAAAGTCATTCAGCACGATAAATCGCCATGGAAACTACAGTGGTTTCAACCTTGTTGGCATCGACCCCCTTCCCTTTTATTCTGAATTCCGTAAGAAATCCTTCAAGATGCCCGTTGACTACATCAAATCACTTCCACAAGAAGCTAAAATCAGAGTGAAGACTAGTGTGATTCCAGATTTTACGAAAAGATACCCTGAATTGAGCCATTTTTTCCCTGAAAATAAAAAATGGAATGGATGGGAATGTATATTTGGACCTTATGGATTACCTATTACATTGCAGCAGACTGATCAATGCATCGCAAGTGAACCGGACTTAAAGGTAATTAGTTACGATCAACAAAATGATGATCGTAAGTGCAGAAAGCTCGTCGAAAAAAGAAATGGTAAGATCGTGCCAGCTGAACAAATGAAACTCTACCTTGAGCTCTTATTTGGATTAAAACTTGGATAAAGTTTATCAGATTGCAGTTTTTGTATCTGACCATGGATTTGGACACGGCACGAGGACATGTTCTGTTTTAAAAGAAATTGTCAAATTAGTAACTTGCGAGCTAACGATCTTCTCCAATCTTCCTAGTTGGTTTTTTGATCAAAACCTCGGAAAGGCTACTAAATTTAAACATTACCAATTCAAAGTGGATATTGGCCTTATACAAAATGGCCCCTTCATTCATGATGTTAAAAAAACGATTAAGTTGTTAATCGAGTTCTTAGAATTCAAAAGTTGCGAGGTCGAAAACATAGAAGAAATTTGTAGTAAACAAAGTCATGATTTAATTATTTCAGATATTTCTCCATTAGGAATTCATTTAGCAGATAAATTAAACATTCCATCGGTATTGGTTGAAAACTTCACTTGGGAATGGATTTACGAGGAGTATCGGAAGGAATTTCCTGACATTGAGTTTGTAATTATGTTGATGAGAAGAATATACGAACGCGTAAATTTACGAATTCAAGCGACGCCATTTTGTAATAAAATATCATCCGCTATTCCCGTACCTCCGATTTCAAGAAAGTTAAAAGAAAAACCTTATGAAATTAAAAAGAAATTAGGTATACCTATTTTTTCTAAAGTTTTTTTAATTACTACCGGTGGCATTTTCAAGAAAGTCTACAGTGCTGATAAAATGGCCAAGCATGAAGATTGTACATTCATCTGCTCAAGTGAAGAACCTGAAATAAGGCATGAAAAAAACTTAATTTCTCTGCCTCTAAAATCTGAAATACATTATCCAGATCTAGTCAATACCTCAGATTTAGTTGTAGGGAAAGTAGGCTATGGCACATTAGCAGAGTGTTGGCTTACAGATACTCCTTTACTCGGATGCTTCAGAGAAAACTTTAGGGAATCCCATATACTTCAAGAATATGCTAATAAGCACTTACATTCTCATGAATTATCTGTCGATGAGTTTGAGAAAATGAATTGGATAGAAAGAGCTATTGGTATTTTAGAAATTAGTAAAAGGGAAAAGTTGCTATCAAAAGTGAACGGTGCAGAAGTGGCTGCACAATCTATTGCTAAATTCATTAGTAAGATAAATCGATAATTTGAAAAATTCGGTTCGTAATCTGTCTCAATATCTGAGCAAATAGAACCTAATGAAATCATGCGTAACTATTTCTCTGGTACCATCACTTAAAGGAGGTCCATGGATTCTGTGGGGTAAATTAGAAGAGGCTTTACAATCTGCTTCAGAAATGGGCTTTGATGGCATTGAGCTCTTTACAGAATCACCTTCGCTAGACTCACCCGATGATCTGGGTGCACTACTCGCCAGATATAATCTTTCCCTCGGTGCAGTAGGTACAGGTGCAGGGAAGGTTATTCACGGTCTTTCCCTAACGGATCCAGATAAAGAAGTTCGAAGTAAAGCCATCACTTTTATTAAGAACATGATTGATTTTGGTGCACAATTCGGTTCACCGACCATACTCGGCTCGATGCAAGGTGGCTCAACTAAAGATGTGCCAAGAGATACAGCTTTAGATTACCTTTCACAAGCCCTTGAAGTACTTGGCGAGCATGCAAAGGCGGGCGGGACATTCTTTATTTATGAGCCATTAAATCGTTACGAAACAAATTTATTCAACCATTTCAACGAGGCTGCCACTTTCCTAAAAGGTTTATCAACCGACAGTGTCAAACTCTTAGCTGACCTTTTTCACATGAACATTGAAGAAGAAAATATTGCTGAAGCGATAAAGTCAGACTCCAAGCATCTTGGTCATGTACACTTTGCGGATAGTAATCGTAGACCCGTTGGTTATGGGCATTCAAACATCACCCCAATCGCCGCATGTCTCAAGGAAATCAACTTCAAAGGGTATATCTCGGCTGAAGCGTTCCCTTGGCCTGACCCTCAACTTGCCGCCCAAAAAACTATTGATTCCTATCGTAAGTTTTTCACCTGACCAGAAATTGCATCGGTATGAAAAAAAGAACCAATGAAATTCTGATTATAAAAAAGTCAAGGACACCGCAAAAAGTGAACTGAGTAACTTGAAAGTGATAAGTTATATGACAAATCCTATTTTTTAGATTTATCCAAAGTAAGTAAAAGCCAAATATCATTAACACAGAAAAAACAAAAACGAAAAACCCGCCAAAGACTACCTTGGGCATCTTAAGGAACCTTGGACCAGGTCTAATACTTGCCGGTTCAATCGTCGGTTCAGGCGAACTTATTGCAACGACGAGAACTGGAGCTGAAGCTCATTTTGATTTCCTATGGTTAATCATAATTGGATGCGTAATAAAAGTTTTCGCACAAATCGAATTTGGGCGTCATGTAATAACATTTGGAAAGTCCTCCCTTGAGTCCCTTAACGAACTCCCTGGACCCTGCTTTCATTCGACCAATAAGCATGGGAAAATTCGTGCTAATTGGATACTAATATTTTGGGTTGTGATGTTTCTCTCGATACTCGGGCAACAGGGTGGAATCGTGGGAGGCGTAGGGCAGGCATTAGCAATTACCCTTCCGATCACGGAGCAAGGTGCTGAAAAAAACAAGATATTAAGCGACAAAGTTTCGCTTACGATTAAATTGAAAGAAGCAGAGTCTAGTATTGACCATGAATCGATTGAACTGCTTAAGTCAAAAATCAAGAATCTGCCTCCTCTGCCTGAGGCTAATGATGATTTATATTGGTCCTTACTTATTTCAGGTCTCACAATATTCCTGTTATTGAATGGAAAATTCTCACTGATTGAAAAATTCTGTATAATATTGGTTTCAAGTTTCACTCTTATTACTATACTGAATTTATTTGCTCTGCAGGCGAATGAATCATGGGCAATCAAATTGGATGAAATAATTCATGGATTAAGTTTTTCATTTCCGAAGAACGAAAACGGGCTTAATCCATTAATGACAGCATTGGCTACCTTTGGTATTATTGGTGTCGGGGCATCTGAAATACTAGTTTATCCCTATTGGTGCACAGAGAAAGGTTATGGTGCATTCACCGGTAAAAGAGACCAGAGTATAGAATGGCTAGCTAGAGCTAAAGGCTGGATTAAAGTCATGAAATGGGATGCCTGGGGTTCGATGTTAATTTATACTTTTTGCACGATTGCTTTTTATCTCTTAGGTGCTTCTATTTTGGGTAGATCCGGATTAGTGCCTGCTGGTTCAGAAATGATCCAGACCTTATCATCTATGTATTCTCCAGTCTTTGGGAAATGGGCTCAGATCATTTTCCTTGTTGGTTCTGTCGCAGTACTATTTTCTACTTTTTTTGTGGCACTTGCTGGTCAAAGCAGGATGGCGGTTGATGCTCTTGTAACATCAGGATTGATTCCCAATGAGTCCACCTTAAGGGGGAAACTTATTAAAAGCCTTGGCGTTGCTTTACCGCTGATCTGTGTAACTTGTTATGCATTTTTCCCTAAACCAGTACTACTAATACTTATATCAGGATCAATGCAGGCACTAATGCTACCAATTGTAGGTTTTGCAGTTCTTTATTTCAGGTATAAAAAATCTGATAAACGAATCGGTCATTCAAAGCTTTGGGATACCATGCTTTGGATATCTTTTATCAGCTTTCTTATCCTTGGTGCATACCAATTGTATTCTAAACTTTTTTCTTAATCTCATTTCTGTTATCAATAAGGTGAAAGAAGGAAGTTTCATTCCAAATTCAAGTAACTTACATTCCAACCTTTTTGGATTAGTTGTTTCAAGTCTATGCTTAATTGCACTAGTAAGCTTTCATGAAACGCCATTGACTAGAGCAAGTCATGTAATTCCTCAAAAAAAAGTTAAATCCATCGAAGTTCAATGGGCAATAAAACCTGTAGTCGAACCTGAAAAGGATTCGAAGAGATTTGTTGAAGCCAACCCCAACAGTCCATTAAATCAACCCGATAAAACAAACAACTTTTCTTTCCGAGATCAACAAGCGGCGCAACCAACTATATCAAAACAAAAAAAAACTGGAGAAATGCCTGAAACTAAAGGAGTTGAATTCTCATCTAAGATATCTCCCACAGCAAGAGAATCACCTGCAAGCAAAAGATTAAAACCAGTAACTCCTCAAAAACAAAAGCCTAATAAGTCGAATCAGAAAAAGGAGCAATCACCTCCCAAAACACCTCCAGAAGAGTTCAAGGATAAGCCATTGAGTGATGAGGGACTGGCAGTTAGAGGTTCTGAAAAAGATGGAGTCAATAAGATTATTGATCTTAGCAAAAAAAATAAATCAAAAGATCAAAAGAAAAAAATAGACGAAGGAGAAAATACAATATCACCATCACAAGAAATTAACACTATAGCAACGAGACCACGCCCCAAACTCTCTCCTGACTTATTGCGGGGACCACTAATGAAAACCGTATCAAGTGCACCGCGAATGGGCGTTTTAGCGATTGAGTGCAGATTGCACCCCTACGGAGTTTATGTGCAAGAAATGCTTCGTTCAATTGAAGATCAATGGCATCATCTAGCCCATGGTTCATTACATTTTTTACAAAACGATAAATTAAAATCTAAAATAACCTACCGGTTCACCTTAAAGGCAGATGGTACAATACAAGGACTTCTTTTAACGAGTAATGAAAAGACTTCACTTCCTGCGGAATTATGTAGGCAAGCAATTGCTTCAAGGGTACCTTATGGGGAATGGACCCAACAGATGATTGATGACTTCGGTCAGACTGACGAAATCACAATACATTTTAATTACAAATGAATAAAGTAAGTGAACTAGGTATTCCGCTAGATAAAAATTGCCAACTTATTGAACACCATTCTTCTGGTGTTTTTGCCTTTGAAAAAGCACCCGGCGTGCTAAGTCATCCAAATAATAAGTTGTCCAAGAAATCCCGTTCTCTTCTAAATGCAGAATATTGCAAAGAAGAGGAATGCTATGAATGGCAAAATAGCGATGGAACAAAAAAGAAATTATACCTATGCCACCGTTTGGACTCACCTACGTCTGGAATTATCATTGGTTCAACTGATTCAAAAATAGCAGAAAATCTCAAAAAGAAATTTGAAAATAGAGAAGTCGAAAAAACATACCTGGCAATTACTCCGCACAATCCTAAGGTTAGAGAAGGGATTTGGCGGGATAGGCTTATTGAAAAAAGGAATGATGGAAATTTGAGAGTTGTTCGGGGGAATGGACCAGAATGCTTGGTTAAAGTGAAAATTCTCAGAAGAAATTGCTCAAGGTATAATCTACAACTGATCGAAATGAAACCTCTTACTGGCAGAACCCACCAGCTCAGGGTTCAAAGTATGCTGAGGAGGGTCCCTATCCTTGGAGATAAAACATATGGAGACTTTTCCCTGAACAGAAGAATACAAAAAGCTACTAAACTAGATCGTTTGTGCCTTCACTCTGCAGAAATCAGATTTACTTATGATTTCGAAAATAAGGAAGTCGAATTTAGATGCGAATGTCCTCTTCCAAGATTGATGGGAAAAATACTGACATAAGGCATATTTTATAAGTCAAAGTTCGCAGAAGCTACAAATATATGGCTACTTATTCGGTCATAAGCATCCTCTGCGGCAGAGAGGAAGTATCTGTAGTCGATCCCTAAGCTTAAGTTTTCACGAAATCTGTACCCTACCCCGATTACAAAATCATAAATAAAACTTTCGCCTGAGTATTCCTGGGAGTCTTCTATCGAGATAAACCCAACTCCCATACCTAATCCTGCTCGTAAATCAAAAGATTCACCGAGCTCATGCTCAATAACAAGTCGAGTTAGCAATCCATGAGAACCGACTTTATAATTGTTTCCACCACCAATTGCTTGTCCATCGAAACCTTGAAAAGAATATTCCGCCTCCCATCTTACTGTATCAAAATCTTTACCAAATTGAAGTCCAAGCAAATAGCCACTTTCAGATTCAAATGGTATTTTCCCGTTTACGAGATCACGAACAGCCCCATCTTTAGGAAAAGTAAAACCTATGAGCGGCCCAAAATAATAACCTTCATGACGTTCATAAACGATAACTTCAGTTGATACAGAGTCTGCATTGTCGCTGTTAGATGGATTAGTAGCATCATCAGGGTCGCTTAATTCTAAGCCCTTGGACAAATTTGATTCATTATTTTCCGCAGAGGTAACACTTGAAACTTGTGGTAGCGTGCTTGGTACAACCGTTTTATTCGGAACTGAAATTTCTCGAGGTTTTTTAACTTCGTAATACTCGGGGACAGGTAAGTACGGAGCAGGAGGAACAGGGGGCATAGACTCTAATGAAGGTACTTTATTAGTTCTTCTTACTGGAAGATCAAAATTGGTAGGAGTAAGGTTACTTTCAGATAGTAACTCAGAAATCTGCCTCTCGTGTTCAGAAGACTTTGATTTTAACGCAGAGACTTTATCAGAAAATGCATAATTCTTATCGGAAGGAACTTGAGCAAGTACAGAGCACTTCAGTAAGGCGAGAGAAGATATCCACAAAATAGAAAATTTCATATATAAGATAAACCACTCTCTAATTTATTTCCGAAAAAGAAAAGTCTGAAAACAAAAAAAAAAGCGCCGGGCGGTAGATTGGCGGGAACCGCCCGGCGCGGGTGTGGTGGATGGGAAATAAAGTTATTAACAATGAAGCGTTTTGTTATTCAATGCAATATAAATTTTCGTTAGTCCTGATGTAGAGATTTGCCTGAGAAATAGCAATCGATGACCTTGTATTATCATCGTACGATCCACCCATTTCTGCTTGGTTCAATATTTTCCCTGAACTCGCGGAAACAACAATTACCATAGCATTATGATTCATGATATATATTTTACCGTCTCCTGCAGTAGGTGAACTACGCCATTTATATTTACCGGGTAAGTCCACACTCCATTGAGTGGAACCAGTTTGTGGATCTACCTGAAATAACTTTTTCTTGAGATCACTAAGTATGTAGAATTTTTTTCTATAAAAGAGCGGAGTCGGAACATCCGAAGTTAAGAGAGGATCTGCTGATGTCTCCCAACGTAATCTACCCTCCCCCCCCTTTTCTGATTCATTCAGCTTTATAGCAAATACAGGGGCTCGCTTTGGAGCACAGACCAAGGCAACTCCGCCCCCAATTACCGGAGAAGGAACAAGTCTCCACCATTGCTCTTTATGACCGGGGTTCCATGTACCCCAACGCCACAACTCTTCTCCTGTATCTGGATGATGAGAAGTCAATACATCCCCGCCAGCAATATACAACTTTTCATCAAACGGGATGATTGTACCAAAGGATTCAAGGGATTCTTTTTGTGCATTTGAATCACGCACATGCCTCCACAATGTTTTGCCACTAAGAGGATCGATACAAAGTATATAGGATTCAGCATTTTCTTTCCCTCGACCATGAACAGGTTCGTTTCTCTGCAAGATTGGCAGATATAACTTTTTTTTCCAATAAGTGGGTGAGGCCGAGAATGTCCATTGAAAGCAAAAGTCTCCGTAGTCTTTCTGTAAATTCCTACTCCATTTCTTATTACCATCAAAATCAAAAGCTAATAAGTCTCCATTTCCATAAAAAAAGAAAACGGAATCATCCCCTATTACTGGTGATGGACTCGCATAGTTAGAACGATCATGTAGCATAAAATCAAACCCATCTTTTTGTCCTGGTCTATATCCACTACCGGCATTTTTGTCCCATAGTACCTTACCACTTTTTGCATCAAGGCAAAGGGCTCGTAATTCTCCACGCCCTTCACTTTTCTTACCTGCAGTGATAAAGATAGATGGTACGAAAACCCGGTCTTCATAAATGATCGGAGTTGCTGCGGAAGAACCAGGAAGTCTGGTTTTCCACTTCACTCCCACAGAATCATCGAAGATTTCAGGCAAAGAAGATGTTGACTGTGATGATCCATCAAAATTAGGCCCCCTCCAATTAGGCCAGTTCCCAAAAACGAAGATGGGAATCAAAGTCGAACAAAACAGGAAAGTTTTTATGGAAAAAAGTATCAAGTTATTGATTTTAAGATTCATAACTTTATCACTAGGCAAACCTCGGTTTCCCATCGAGAAAAAAAGGTCTTCATGTAGTAAATGATTTTTTACCTTTCTGGCACAGAAATCTGGGAAAATGATAGAAAAATAGAAAATTCACACTTCCTTACTAATTTTTTCTTCAAGTTGAATATCTTCAAACCATTCAACAATCCCATCTAGGTCGTCGGCATCAAAATCCTCTTTTTCATTATGACCAAGATTGAATTCATCCATCAAATCACATTCGATTTCATTTAAAAGCCTCTCATTATCTCGAACCCGTACTTTCTTGCCAAAATGAAGGGCTAAGAAGATTAATAATATTGAAATTAGACTAACGAAAAATATATCCAAAATTCAATTATCGAACAGGAGCAAAGATGATATCTGTAGCAGTAAAACTAACGGTAGCACCGAATTTATCTCCAATTGTGTTAATTACATCGATCAAGAATTCGCTATCAGTTTTAAAAGATAATACATTTGGATTTGTTGATGCATCAAAGTTTTTAAAATGGACATAAAGCTGCTCAGTAGAACTAGAGTGATCGGTTAATAAATCCTCCACAATTGCCAATGATTGCTCAAGATTTTGTTCTTTAAATGACAAATCCTTACATCTGATCCGTAGTGCTTGACTTAAAGGAAACGAATGAATCGTTTTAGCAACCTCTGCGGAAAGCATAGAAAGCGCAAAGCTCAGAGCCTGCGTCTCGTCATGGACGCTTTTTCCTTCAATCCAAATAGATCTGTTAAAATAAAAATTGGATACTGGTTTACTTTTGTGAAAAATATCAACGATAGCGCTGACAATAACATTATCACTACCCGTCACTTCAAATCTCTCCAATGAAATCCCTATTTCGTAATGACAACCAATTTTTGGTCGCTGGGGATATGATGAGTATAGAAGGGTACTAAACATTTCTGCAAGATTTAGACCAACCACTCGTGAAATCCCTTCCCCGAAGGGTTCTCCCCAGCGATGATTCTCCAAGTATTTAATCGTGGAATTATCCGTACGGCGCACTAAACGGTTTTCATCTAAATATGGAGGAAGAGAAACTTCCCTAATGTGAAAAGAAACCATCGGAAGAGCACGGCTTTTGTTCTCATCAGCAATGCTTTTTGTAAGCAGGTGATATTCGGGTTCGACATGATTGGATTCTGGAATTACGCAACTCTGTAAAACAAAAAGAGCCAGAATTACATAAAGTAACGAGTATTTCATCATTCCTTGGAATTTGAAGGTTTTCCGATCAGAAAAGCTTGAGGGTTTCTCTCGAGTAGGTCGGAAAGCCTTTTTAGTGATTTTGACATCAGGCTAACATCACGCAGTGTATCCGAAAATTGAAACCGGATTTCAGAGTCGGGTTGTATCATCAGATTGACTGCTTTTGATAGAGTCGAAATATCTTTTAAGGTTAGATTAGCTTGCGCAGATGCGTCGGTCAATTGTGGTCCCAACGCTGAATAATTATCAGAAAAAACATTCAAAAAATCACGAAACGCTGTGTTCGACTTTGCAAAGTCAGACTGTAGATTTGGAAAATCAATTTCAGCCAATCTTTTAGCAGCGACATCCAACAACAAACTGACCTGAGTACTCATTTTTTCAAAATTAATTTTCTCACTTAATTCCGCAAAAATTGAATCTTTTGTCCTTAGTTCTGGGTACCCGTATAATTCATTAGTTTCTGCAGGTAACTCTCCATCCTGAGAATTGTCGGTAGTCAAATTTATGTAGAGTATTCCGGTTACAAAGCTTTCTTGAATTAACTGACCCTCAAGTGTCCTCACAATCTCTTTTTTAAATCTACCTTCTTTGTCAAAAATCTCATTTCCGGTATCAACCATATGTCGGTTAACCAATTTTCTGTTAATTTCAACTAATACAGGAACGGGTGCATCCTCAATAGCATCCCCTAAGAAAAAACGCTCTACACGACCAATCCTAACTCCATTCAGGGTAACTTTACCTCCCTCATATAATCCATACATGTTTTCATGAAAAACTAATACAAATCTTTCATTCTTACTCCTGAAGGAAGAAAAACCTCCAGTGAAAACCGTAAAGCCAAGCAGCAATACGATTGCCCCAAGGGTAAATATTCCTACTAAAAATCTGTTACCGTTTTTCTTCAAAACTAGAATTAACCATGAAGGTTGTAATCGAATCAATCAACATTGTTCTCATGAGGTGGATGATTCACTTCTTTTCAGGAAATCAGTAATCCTAACAAAACGACTGTTTTTCACCAAATCATCAGGCTTACCTTGATCCAATAGTGATTTTGATTGTGCATCCAGAAAAATTGAGTCATCAGCAATTTCAAAAATACTTGCTAGTTCATGTGTCACCACCACGAAAGTGATCCCCAGGCTTTCTTTCAGTTCAGTAATTAGATCATCTAGCCTTCGAGAAGTTATGGGATCAAGCCCCGCCGAAGGTTCGTCAAAAAAAAGTATATTTGGATCTAAAGCCATTGCTCTGGCCAATCCCGCTCTTTTTTTCATTCCACCACTTATCTCAGACGGGTAGAAATCTTCAAAACCAGACAGTCCAACCAAGCTCAGTTTATAACGGACTAAGTCATCAATGTCCTGATCTTCTAGATCTGTGTAGATTTCTAAAGGCAGAGATACATTTTCTTTAATGGTCATGGCACTCCATAAAGCTCCGCCTTGGAACAACACACCAAATTCTTTTAAAATACTATTATCTGTTTTATCACCTGCCCAAAGATTTCGACTATTAATTTCAATTTTCCCAACTGACGGTTCTAAAAGACCAACTAGTGATTTTAATAAAGTGCTTTTACCGCAACCGCTTCCGCCCATGACAACAAGGCATTTACCCCTTTGAACTTCAAAACTTACATCTTCAAGAACCAAGTGGTTACCGTAAGCTAAAGTCAATCCATCTACTTTTATAATTGGAGAAATGCTTTCCATTGAAGGAATCATCTTAATTCAAGATAGCTAAATGTTGTTTCAAACAGGGCGTCTGTAATAATGATAAAAGTAATCGAGACAACCACCGCCGAAGTAACAGATTTACCAAGAGCAGCAGAGTCTCGCCCAGAATACATTCCTTTATAACAACCCACTAATCCAATAATCAGACCAAAAAGTAAACTCTTGGCTACACCAGAGTAAACTTCCCACATGTGGGTCAGTGCAGCTTGGGTTTGTTCGAGGTAATGAATTACAGAAAAGTCCATGACTACAGTACCTACGGTTAATCCACCCATTATACCCACAACATCAGCATAGAGTGTAAGCAGAGGAGTCATTATAAAAAGGGCTAAAGTCCTTGGCAATACGAGGAACGAAATAGGTGAAATTCCAAAAGTTCTAAGAGAATCAATTTCTTCATTCAAATTCATATTACCAATCTCTGCAGCAAAAGAAGCACCCGTTCTTCCTGCCATTATGATAGCAACCATCAACGCACCCATCTCCCTTACCATGGC
>JAOFOL010000080.1 GCA_028042835.1 Opitutales bacterium
TTGTCAAAATTAACCGTGAGCGAAAAAATATTGTTGTTTCTCGTCGCGAATTAATCGAAGAGCGTAGACAGGATAAAAAGCGCGAAATTCTTTCAAAAATTATTCCTGGTGAAACCCGTCGTGGAATGGTTAAAAATATCACCGACTATGGAGCATTTATTGATCTCGATGGTTTAGATGGTTTACTTCATATCACTGATATGAGTTGGGGAAGAGTATCCCACCCAAGTGAAATGGTTAAAACTGGTGAGGAAATTACAGTTTGTATCATCGATATTGATGAAAAACGCGAACGAGTCTCTTTGGGACTTAAGCAACTTTCCAGTAATCCATGGGATGAGATCGAAAGTAAATTCCCAATTAATGCAAAGGTTAGAGGTAAGGTCGTCAACTTAGTACCTTATGGAGCATTTGTTGAACTTGAAGAAGGTGTTGAAGGTCTTGTTCATGTAACGGAAATGTCTTGGACCAAAAGAATTACAAAACCTGGTGAAGTATTAAATGTTGGGGATGAAGTGGATGCTGTTGTTTTAGGTATTCAAAAGGATGACCAAAAAATATCCCTTGGACTTCGTCAACTTGAAGTTAATCCTTGGGATATGGCTACGCATAATTACCCCCCAGGTGCTCGTGTTCGAGGTAAAATCCGCAATTTAACATCCTACGGTGCATTTGTTGAATTAGAAGAGGGCATTGACGGTATGGTTCATGTTTCTGACATGAGTTGGACCAGAAAAATTAACCATCCTAGTGAAATGGTGAAAAAAGGAGATGAAGTTGATGCTATCGTTGTAGAGGTTGATGTTGACAATCAAAGAATCTCTCTTGGCATGAAGCAACTGACTCAAGATCCTTGGGAGGATATTGATAGACTTTACAAACTTGGTGATGTGATAAAAGGCAAGGTTGCTCGTGTCGCTGGTTATGGTGCCTTTATTGAACTTGAGCACGAAATCGACGGATTAGTCCATATAAGCCAAATCAGTGAGGAGCGTATTGAGAAAGTCAAAGATTACTTGAATGAAGGTGAAGAAGTCACTGCTCGGGTGATCAAAATTGATAAGGATGAACGCAGAATTGGTCTCAGTATCAAGGCTGCTAATTACGACGAGGATGCATTAGCCAAGGAAGTTGCTGCTTATGATGAGGTTGGAGAGGATCTTACAACATCTCTTGGCGACCTACTTGATGAAGCAACTGCTCAAGAAGAAGATTAAGACTGTTCTCTTTCGGGCCAACTACAAGCCTTTCTATTACTTAAACTGCTACAATTTCTAGAACTCCTAGAAATTTAGCATGTTTTAGAAAGTAATTCTTGTAACATTTTTGTTCTAGCCTCTATACGTTTTTCTTCTTGAATCTCTTCCCAAGTTCTTTGCTTTTCAAACTTTGTCATATTCTTTCGAAGTTGTCGGATAGCCTGTTCTTGGATTTGCCTGACTCTTTCACGAGTAATCCCGATTTGTTGACCGACCTCTTCTAATGTTTTAGGGTCACGTCCTTCAAGGCCAAACCGCAGCCTTATAATATCAGCTTCTCTGGGTTCTAGTGATGCAAGCACTTTATCTACATCTCCAACAAGTGATTTAGATTGTAAGTTCTCTAATGGAGATGTTGATTTTTCATCAGGTACAATATCTCCTAAGCTTGAACCATCTTCATCGTTCAAGGGAGAATCTAAGGATGCTGGCTTCTTACTTACAGATTTTAAATGGGTAATTCTAGCAACTGGAATGTTCATTTCCTCAGCTAATTCGTCGTCTGTTGGTTCACGACCGAGTTTTTCAGACAAACTGGCCGTTGTCCTTCGAATTTGTGTAACTCTGTCTACCATATGAACTGGTAGTCGTATCGTTTTACTTTGATTAGCAAGTGCCCTTTTTATTGATTGCTTGATCCACCAAGAAGCGTAGGTACTTAACTTCCCTCCTTTGGTCGGGTCGAATCTTTCTACTGCTTTCATTAAACCCATATTTCCTTCATTAATCAGGTCTAAGAGTGATAGTCCGATGTTTGAATAGTCTTGGGCTATTTTTACAACCAAGCGAAGGTTGGCAGTAATCATTTTCTCTCGTGCCTGTTGATCACCTTTACTAATTTTGGCTGCAAGTTCAATTTCTTCCTCAACTGTAATAAGTGAGATTGCCGAGATTTGTTTAAGATAAATATCTAATGATGACTGTTCAATATTTTCCACTATTTTGATTGAGATTTAAAGGATTAATCACTTATTTTTTCAGCAACTGAAGCGGCATAGAACATGCCTTTTGCTTTATTAATTGTTTCGTAAAATTCCATTTCAGGTTGGGAATCTGCAACTATACCCGCACCGGCTTGTAGATTTATCTTATTGTCCTTGATGATCGCTGTACGAATTGCAATGCAAGAGTCATGATTTCCTTCGAAGCCGAAATATCCAAGTGCCCCGGCATATGCATTCCGGCATGTTTTCTCAAATTCAGAAATTATTTGCATGGCTCTAACCTTAGGTGCACCACTCACTGTTCCAGCCGGAAAGGTGGCTCGCATTAAATCAAATGCGTTTTTATCATCTGATAGTTTTCCAATAACCTGTGATACGATGTGCATTACATGAGAGTACCTTTCGATATTCATGAATTCCGCAGCCTCAATACTACCATTCTTACAAACGCGCCCAATATCATTTCTAGCTAAATCAACCAGCATCAGATGCTCAGCCTTTTCTTTTTCATCAGACAGTAAGTCATGTTCTAATTCCTTATCCTCCGCTTCGTTCTGTCCTCGAGGTCGGGTTCCTGCAATTGGCCTGATTAAAACATCTCCTTGATTTAGTCTAACATGCACTTCAGGAGATGCCCCAACGATGGAATAATCTTCCGTTTCAAGAATGAACATGTAAGGGGAGGGGTTGATTGCCCGGATTGCCCGATATAAGTTAATCGGCGGAGCCTCGAAGGGCATAGAAAATCTTTGTGATAAAACAGTCTGTATTACATCGCCTGAGCGGATGTAGTTTTTCGTTTTCTCAACGAGACCTTCAAATTCCTCTTTGGAAAAATTCCCCTCTGGTAGTTCTTTGTCCGAAACACTTTTGATATCGACCGAAGCAGGCTTTAAGGACAAAGGCTTTGCTAAAATGGCCAGTGTTTGCTTAATTTTTGAAACCCCTTTTTCATAGTCAGATGTTGGGTCCTCGGTAGGTTGAACATTTGCACAGATTGTGAGAGTTTGACGTGCATGATCAAAGATGAGTACTAGCTCTGTAATCATGAAAAATACCATCGGCATTTTTAATTCATCATTTTCGGGAATGGGGATAGTGGGTTCTACTCGGTTGGCATATTCATAACCAATATACCCGACTGCACCCCCTGAGAACCGATGTCCATTTATGCCATGATAGCGAATACCTTCCATTTCTTCCTCAATAAGGCTTAATGGATCGGGAGGAGTCGAAATTACTCGTTTATTGTTATCACTATCTACGATTTCAGTTTCATTCGAAAAACAGGAAAATTTTTTCCTAGATGAAAATCCTAAAAATGAAAATCTACTAACTTGTTCACCGCCAACCACAGATTCGAAAAGAAAAGCAGGTTTTTGACTGGATAGTTTTATGTATGCAGATAGGGGAGTTTCAGTATCCGCGGTAAGTTCAGTACTCACTGCCACAACATCATGGT
>JAOFOL010000081.1 GCA_028042835.1 Opitutales bacterium
AACCGCGCGAAGGACTGGTACTTGATTTGAACGGTGATCAATTAGATGATATCGTCTTCCTCGTTCATAATCGATTGCTTTTGTATAAGCAAATGGCAGATCCTTCACCATGAAAATTTTAGTACTCGGAGATATTGTAGGAAGACCGGGGCGAAAGTTTCTTACCGAACAACTATTCAACTATCGAAAAAAAGAATCGGTTAGTTTCTGTATTGCAAATGGTGAAAATGCTGCCGGTGGAGCAGGGATAACTGCCAAAACCGCAGAGGAGATAAAGAAGGCGGGCGTTGATGCGATTACTTTAGGAGATCATGTTTGGGATCAGAAAAATTTTGAAAATGAAATTAATCAACTTAATTTTATTTGTCGTCCCGCAAATTTGCCTTGTTCAAACCCTGGTCGGGATCATTTAATTTTGGATATTGACGGAGAGCGGATCGGTCTTTTTACCGTGCTAGGTCGTTCTTTTATGGGGCCAAAAGTTTCCTGTCCCTTTAAAACTTCTGATCGTTTAATTTCTCAATTAGCTAGTGATGTCGATCATATCATTTGTGAAATCCATGCTGAAACTACATCAGAAAAAGAGTCCATCGGCTGGTATTTGGATGGTCGGGTAAGTTTGGTGTTTGGCACCCATACTCATGTTCCTACCGCAGATGGACGAATTTTACCTAAGGGTACTGCCTATCAAACTGATTTAGGGATGACTGGAGCCCGTGAGTCTGTTCTCGGGCGTGATATCGAGGCATGCGTGGGTAGGTTTTTAGATGGAATGCCTCGGAAGTGTCCGGTTGCTGAGAAAGATGTAGGTATGCAAGGTTGCATGATCGAAACTATAACTGAAAGAGGCAGGTTTGTCTCAAACTATGAGCGCATTGAATTACGAGAAGAGATGTAAACTTTTTTCAGTCTCTTCTACCGCCAAGTAGTCCAAGTCGAAACATCCAATATAGTAAAGTTATCAATGAAGTCACAAACGCAGCTACATATGTCATTGCAGCTGCATTAAGAACTTTCCTGGCTCCATCTAATTCCTTATCTGTAACATAATTTCCACTCTTTAAAGAGGCTAGAGCTCGACTGCTTGCATCAAATTCAACCGGTAGTGTAATTAATGTGAAAAGAGTGGTGCATCCGAAAAGTAGAACGCCAAGCCACGAAAGAGAAGAACCGGTTGCAGATTGGGCTCCACCCAGGATAAAAGCCAACATAATCACGATCATGGATAGTCCACCTCCCATATTGGCCACAGGCACCCAAGACGACCGGAAGGACAGCATCGAGTAAGATTTTGCATGTTGGATCGCATGACCAACTTCGTGTGCAGCCACTCCAAATGCAGCCATACTGTTTGAATCATGAACAGATTCGCTTAACCGTAGTGTTTTACTACGGGGATCATAATGATCCGTTAGTTCACCGCTAACCCGTTCAACTCGAACATGCCTTATATTATTATCGCTCAGTATTCCTTGGGCAATTTCAGCTCCTGTTAAACCAGAACGAGTAGTGTATTGGCTATACTTTCTGAAACGGCTTTTCGTTATACTGGATGCATAAAAGCTGAGTGCCATTCCCGTTCCAATGACAAGTAAGTAGAAAGGGTCAAATATCATGTGGATAGAATAAAATTCGCAGAGAAAAAAGCTTATTTTTTGTTTTCGTAAATTTTATGAAAAGAGAGGATAGCTTCCTTTAAAATTTTCGAATTCTCTGGTGCAATTGATTGTTTGCATTTCATGGCTGCAACCATTACGGCATGGGCACCCCTAAGTTTTATATCGTAATCGTTAGCCGAAGGCTTGATTCGCTGGATCATAAAATATTCAGCAACTGTTTTCTGTATTTTTGAAGCGTGAGATTCTTTGGTACTCACCCATCTAAAAAGCTGGTTTTGGGATTGGGCATCCTTGTTGGCACTGAGCTCGGCAATGAGTTTTGAAGCTTTTTCGATAGTCGACTGGTCTTCAAGCATCTGTTCAAACCTTACCTGATCGGTGTAAATCCCGCAGGGTACCTGACAGTGTCCAAAAGCAAAATGATGAATAATCGTGAAGGATATAGAGAGCAGAGTCGTCTTGAAGTAGTTCATAATTTATAAAGATTAATATTGATTTATATCTATGTTTTATGGGAATCAACTGATTTGCCAAGTAAAAGACTTTGAATTTTGTAATCTTATGTAGCAGGGGAGGGTTTGACATTGCGAATAATTGTAAAAATGTTTAGTAACAATGCTAACGCGGGAGTAGCTCAGCTGGATAGAGCATCGGTCTTCTAAACCGAGGGTCCTGGGTTCGAATCCCAGTTCCCGCGCCATTATTTATAATCATGGAAAGTACAGAGTCGTTCTGAAATACTAGGATAAATGAGGTTTTAATCCTTATTTTTATTGTTCTTAGATTTTCATGCCTTTTCTAAGTCTATCTTCATTTATGAATTAAACTTCATATTTTTGAATAATAACTGACAACGATGGAGTAGGGGGGCCTGTTGATGGTAATCGTGATAGGAAGACTTGGATATAATATATCTACGTTCTCTACTTTCTGAGTACTAATAAGGTTTTTAAATTTAAAAAAGTGTATTAACGGGATGTGGGAATGATCGCGTTCTTTCGTCTCCGCAAGTTTCCACTGGTGGTAATTGGCTACCTACATAAAAACTAACCTTCTGCTTGAGGTGTTTGAATCAGAGCAAGCCCTGTTTTTAAATGAACTAGTTTAATAATGTTATTCCAAAATTTGCGTAACTTTATTGGCCTCTTCCCTATCTCAATAATGTTATATGACTTGTAATTATTTACCTTTCGAAAAAAAATATAAAAGATCATAAAAAGCATAATCAGATAATTAATTTGTATCTTATTTATTGTTTATTGAGCAACAACTCAAATGGATTTAACCTGAATAATGGAAGTATTAATAATAATAGATTATCCTAAATATGATAGTATCCACTATCGGAGATTAACATTACTAGGTACCGAGAGATGATCTTTGAACTCAACGGGTTGTCATAAACTAATATACCACTAAAATAGGCAAACCTGTGTCAACAGTTTACGCTTCGAAAGCAAAAGATGTGCACAGATTAAAAAAGACGAAACCGAAACGCAGAAAAAAAGCGAGTGATCAGAAAAAGGGAAACTAATTGAATGTATTAATTATAGTGAGCCCAGTGGAAGCGAAAATAGCTATTACAGCTACCATGAATCTTACTAATTTGAAGCACTGATTATCGTTTAACATGAAAATAGAACGACGATACTTTCTAACTGGATCACAATCGGGTAAAATTAACTTTATAACTTCCCTCAAAAACTTTCCCACACCGGATCAAACGCAGGATCATCAAGAAACTCAGCCTTGAAAGAACTGTCCGCTTTGAACGCTCGCTTAACATACTTCTTGGCTTCCTCAATCTCGCATAAGAGGGCATACTGAGGACCTACCGCCAATAGATATTTCCCGTCCTCTCCAAATCGCTCAGAAGCGTCTTTGAATAATTGCAAAGCTCCTGGGGTATCACCACACTCTGTCATCGCATCGGTCTGATTCTTCAACCACTCCAACTTGTCGGGCATTCCATTAGCCAGTACCTTTGCAATCGTCATTGCCAGTCTCCATTCCTTGGCA
>JAOFOL010000083.1 GCA_028042835.1 Opitutales bacterium
AGTATGGCTCATTCTCTCGAAACCCGTGTGCCCTTTATGGATAACGACTTGGTGGATTTCGCCATGCAATGCCCTATTAACTTAAAACTCAATAAATTGGATGAAGTTGTCAGAGTTAATGAAAATGAAGTCGGAATAAAAACCAATCTATATTACAACAAAACCAACGATGGTAAACAAATACTTAGAGATATGATGTCGAGTTATATTCCCAAAGATATTGTAGAGTCTAAGAAACAAGGATTCTCTTCGCCAGATGCAAGCTGGTTCAAGGGCGAGAGTATTAGGTTTGTGGAAAGTAAGCTTCTTAACCAGCATTCCCCAATTTATGAACCTTTAGACTATGCTTCAGTGAAAGTACTTTTAGATCAACACCTAAGGGGTGAACAAAACCGTCGTTTATTAATTTGGTCACTATTGAACATTGAAGCTTGGATCGGCACATACTTATGATTGGAATCTAATGAACAAAGATGATTTCAAAAAATGGCTCGAAAAGTGTTTTGAGTTTATGCCCGACCTGCCTTTTAAGAACACAGACAGAAATGCTAATTTAAGAGATGATATCATAAAGCGAGTGTTTGCTGAGTGCTTAACTGACGATGAACGAGCCGATTTTTATGGACTACCTAAAGGTTGTCGTATTCGAGATGGTGCAAAAATTATTTCGCAAGATAAGCTTCAAATAGGAGAAAATTGCTGGATCGGAGAAAATGCAATTCTTGATGCGTCTGGTGGATTGGAAATCGGTTCAAATTGCTCGATAGGGCTTTCTGTTTTCATTTGGACACATTCAAGCTATCTAACTAACCTTAAAATGAGTAATGAGCCTGGTAGCGATTTAATTCAAAGAAAGCCTACTAAAATTGGTTGTGGTTGCTTTATTTCCGGACCTTCAGTGGTCTTGCCTGGGGTTACTTTAGGTGACAAAGTTCTAGTGCGTCCTTTTACAACTGTTGATAAGGATGTTCCGAGCCGTTCAATTGTAGACTCTAGTGGTATAAAGATAGGTGTACTTACAGAGGATCGAATTAGTCGCCTTGCGAAGAAACAAATTTATCAAAAGGGAAGACAATAATTCAACATAAAGCATGCTTTTAGATCCTAACATAGAAAATGTAGGTATCAAGGTTTGTACAAAATGTATTTATGACGAAAGAGTTTCGTCTATTAATTTTGATGGTGATGGGGTTTGTAATTACTGCCACCAAATAGAGATGTTGAAGAATCAATACGGTACCGGCACAAATCGAGGGTACATAAAGCTTGAGAATTACATAAAAGAGATGCGTAAGCATGGCCGTAATAAACCTTACGATTGCATTATTGGTGTGAGCGGGGGGACCGATTCATCCTACTTAATACATTTGGCGAAGAAATGGCGATTAAGACCACTGGCGGTCCACTATGACAATACTTGGAATTCAGCAATCGCGACAACAAATATTCAGAAGATTCTCTCGATTTTAGATGTCGATCTCCATACTCATGTGGTAAAAAATACTGAAATTGATGATATTTTATGTTCGTTTTTCTTGGCGGGGGTTGCCGAGCTTGATGCTCATACGGATCTGGGTTATGCTTTCTTATTAAGGCAGGTCGCTGCAAAATACGGCATCCGTTACATTTTAGAAGGTCATTCTTTCGTCGCTGAGGGAATCACACCACTGGGGCGTAACTATTTTGATGGTCGATACATTAAATCGATTCATCAGCAATTTGGCGTTCTTAAAATGGAAACTTATCCGCTGATGACATTCTGGCGATTTTTAAAATCTGCGTTATTCAATCAAATTAAATTTATCCGCCCTTTTTGGTATATTAAATACTCTAAAAAAAATGCACAAAAAATTCTCTCCGATAAATATAATTGGAAATATTATGGAGGCCACCACCTTGAAAACCGTATTACTAATTTCGCCCACAGCATCTATCTTCCACAAAAGTTTAATTGTGATATGCGAAATAACACGCTTTCAGCTCGTGTACGAAATGGTGAACTTTCTAGAACCGGGGCTTGGGCTGAGTATAATACTCCTCCATTAATCGAAGATGATCTTATAACTTATTTTAAGAAGCGTCTAAATTTATGTGATAAACAATATGAAGAAATAATGAAAGCCCTACCTAAAAACTGGACAGAATATCCAACTTACAAGAAGCGATTCGAGCGAATGCGTCCTTTATTCCATATTTTAGCGAAAGCCAATCTAGTTCCCATGAGTTTTTATTTAAAATACTGTTTCCCTTCAAAATCAGACTTATGATTCACATTATTGATTATGGAATGGGTAATCTCGGTTCTATGCGAAATATGTTGAAGCGGATAGGTTCTAATGTGACGATCGAATCAGATCCTCCTGCATTAGCCCTTGCAAAGAAATTGATTCTACCAGGAGTTGGATCTTTTGATGCTGCAATGGCAAGGATTAACGAATCACCAGGGCTTCGAGATCTTTTAGAGCACAAAGCTAATGTAGAGAAGATTCCTGTTTTGGGAGTATGTTTAGGAATGCAATTGCTAACAGACTCGAGCGAAGAAGGAAAGTTGCCTGGTCTAGGTTGGATTAAAGCTAAAACCCTACGCTTTCCAAATAAAGATGGTCTTAAGGTTCCACACATGGGATGGAATGTAGCAACGCCTGTTAAAAAAAGTCCTCTAACAGACGAGGTGAGTAAAGAGCCTCGCTATTACTTTGTTCATTCCTTTTGCGTTCATGTTGAGGACGCGGAGCATTCCATCATGCGAACAAATTATGGAGGAGACTTTGATTCAGCTATTTCTAGGGATAATATTTACGGAGTTCAATTTCATCCCGAAAAAAGCCATCGATTTGGTATGCAAATTCTTACAAACTTTTCCAATTTGTAACCATGTTGCGTACTAGAATAATTCCAACACTTCTTTTAAGAAATGAAAGCTTGGTAAAAACAGTTAAGTTTGGGAAATTCACTTACGTTGGTGACCCAGCAAACACAGTACGAATATTTAACGAACTGGAAGTAGATGAATTACTTTTTCTCGATATTTCAGCATCTAGAGAAAAACGTGGTCCTAATTTGAAAGTATTAAGTGAGATAGCAGATGAATGCTTTATGCCTTTGGGATATGGAGGCGGGATTTCAACTTTAAAGCAGGCAAAAGAAGTCTTTGATATTGGATTCGAAAAAATTGTCCTCAATTCAAATGCTTCCGAAAACCCTAACCTGATTTCTGAAATTTCAAAATGTTATGGTAGTCAGGCGGTGATTGTATCAATTGATTATAAACAAACATTTTGGGGAAATAAATCTGTTTATACTTTAAGTGGTTCAAGAAATTGTAAAATAGATCCCATTATTTGGGCAAAACAAGTAGAGGATTTAGGAGCCGGTGAAATCCTTTTAACATCGATTGATCGTGAAGGAAGTTGGGAAGGGTTTGACCTAGATGTAGTTAAAGATGTTGCTGATGCA
>JAOFOL010000084.1 GCA_028042835.1 Opitutales bacterium
AGGGTGAAAGAGTGATTTAGCATGGTGAGGGCCTGAAGCGGGGTCGTTGTTCGAGCCCTGCGTGGAGCCGATAGGGAACAATCCGGCTGGTCGTACTCAGTCATTAGGTCGACCACCGCAGCCCGGGCATTCTGATGGTAGACCGCCCGGCGATAGGTCTCGGGTCCATGTTCATCCAATGGGTGATAAGTGGAGACATTGTCCTGAATGTGCTTGTAAAGCCGAAAGCCCTTGCCGCCCAATCTCCTTCCACGCGAATTCGTAAGCTTAAGTTTTCCGGATACAAAAAGGAGAGTGTCACGGATTTCCTCGGCTGATAGACGACGGGGCGGAAAGCGCCAGAGAAGCCGGCTGTCACCATCTACCTTGGATGGACCTTCTCGATGAGCCGAACTTTGCCGGTAGGTTTCGGATAGCATAATGAGGCGGTGCATGGGTTTAAGCTTCCAATCATTCTCGACCAGTTTACTGGCAAGAAAGTCGAGCAATTCGGGATGAGTTGGTCGTCCACCCATATAGCCAAGGTCATTGGGGGTGTCTACGATTCCCGTGCCGAAATGATAGTGCCAGAGTCGGTTGGCAAGGACTCTGGGCGTCAGGGGATTAGAGGGATGAGTAATCCAGACGGCTAGTTCCCTTCGCCGCTCGCTTTCGGAGGAGTTGGATTCAAGCTGATAACCAGTTAGGACATCACTAAGTGTCGAGAGGCTGGCAGGTCGAACCTCTATTCCTTTTCGTTTGGGACTTCCTCCGATAAATAGATGGAAGGGACCTTGAGCGTCCGAGGCCACTCGTTTTCCAATCCAGGCAGTGGGGAGATTGGGAACCGATTTTACTTTCTTGAAGGCTGCATGAAAGTCTTTTTCCAATTTTTGGCGGAATTTTTTTTCCTCTTCCGAATAGGCAAGGTTTCTGAGGCGAAATTCCAAGTGGGAGAGTTGCTTTGGAATTAACTCTCTTCTTCTAAATCCTGTGAGTTTTTTGGTTCTTGGCTGGCGATCCATCCCGTTTGCAACCTCGATCCATTTTTTATTGTCTTGAGAGATTTCTATTCGGTATTCCGCTACAAATTCCAATATTCTATGCTCAGGAGCCTTTTCAACTCTGGCACTTGAGAATAAAACGCGGTTAATCAAAGCAGGCTTTTCGAGTTCGATAGTTAATTTCCCTGAAGAGGAAAAACGCTCTCCAAAGGCACCGTCATTTGCGAGTTGTGGTCCATAAAAAGAATCTCGCCCCGAACCAGATGCGATTCCACCGTTTTTTTGCAAGGCTAAGTTGACAGGATTTTTGGCAGAACTCCATACTTCAAATTCATCTATCTTAAAACTTGTTTCATGCAGGTTTACATCCCCGGCTTCGCAAACTAAGCGAACATACTTTGCTTTTACAGGCTGGAATTTTTCCTCGGTTCCACGGCGGTCAACGATTGAATGTGTCCAATTTTTTTCATGAGTAGACTTAAACTTTTTGGTTAAGGCTCTTGCTAGAACTTTATCATCCATTTTAAGAATGGCATCTTTGATTTTCCTTTGCTCAGCTTGGAGAGGCTTTAACTTATTTGCATATGCCTGTTTTTCCTGGGCAGTGGCCAAGGGCACCGAACCGTGACGAACCCCGGAGAATGTGGCGTACATTTGATAGTAGTCTTCCTGGGCAATCGGATCGAACTTATGATCATGGCAACGGGCACAGGAGATGGTCATACCGAGAAAAGCTTCTCCGGTGGCGTTAATGATTTCGTCCAGGGTGTTGGCCCTAATCTGCGCTTTTGCATCCGGGTCTTGATTGCCCACATCGTCATAGGGACCGGCCACAAGGAAAGCGCTTCCGATCACCTTTTCGAGGTTGTTGGGTTCGATTATGTCACCTGCGATATGCTCTCGGATCAATTGGTTGAATGGTTTGTCTTGATTGATCGAATCTATGACATAGTCCCTGAATGGCCACAGGTCATTGATCATGAAGTTGCGTTCGAACCCGTTGCTTTCCCCAAAGCGAACCACATCCAACCAGTGTCTGCCCCAGCGTTCACCATACCGCGGGGAGGCGAGCAGGCGGCCAATGAGTTTTTCATAAGCTTTCGGGTCTTGGTTGTTGACGAATGCTTCGACCTGCTCGGGAGTGGGGGGCAGACCGGTGAGGTCGTAGGTTGCTCTGCGAATCAGGTCGCGCTTCTCAGTTGGTGGATTACGACGCAAGTTCGCTTCGGTGAGCTTTTCATCGATGAAGGAATCGATTTTGGAATGTCCAGACTTGGTCAGGGGTTGGTAAGCCCACCAGGATTTGTCCGCTTTGGACGCTTCGCGTAAAACCAATCCTTTCGGCCACTGGGCCCCCTCGTCGATCCAGCGGGCGAGTAAATCGGCTTCTTCTTTGGTCAGGTGCTCGCCCTCGTCGGGCATGTAAGGAGGTTCGTTAGGATCGTCTGAGGTGGAAGCCAACCAAATTTCACTGGCATAGGCATCTCCGGGAATGACCAATTCCTTCTTCGAGCCAAAGATGGATTCGGCGGAACTGAAGTCGACCTTACCCTTGGTTACATTTGGATTGTGGCAAGCCAAACACTTTTTCTCAAGGAAGGGCTTTATTTGATCAACGAAATCGATTGGTTTGGTGACTCCTAATTTTAAAAATATAAATATTCCGAAGAAAAGTGTAAGAAAGTAATTATGGAATATATTCATTGATTTTATCTATAATTATTAATCTAAATATCCATTCCTCAAGAAATTAATACACCTTTTATGCGTTTATTTTCTGTTGATTTGCGTCATTATTTATCATCGTGGTATAAAACATGAATCAAACAATCGCCATTGTGATGTCTGAAGTATTTCTAAGACGATTAACTCCTACCTTGTCTGCATTTACTGGGCGAAAACAGGATTACACAATTCTGAGTATTCATCGCCCCTTGGAGGAAGTTGCAGAGTTATTGGATGAACTTAAACCAGTTGGGTTAATTTCTGAATGGTTACCTAACAAGGTGGATGATCTTCTTTCACTCAAATTAAAGATTCCTCATGTAATGGTGGCGACTCATAATCTTTATCCAGGCGTTTTGAGTGTGGATGTCGATGACATTGCTGTCGGACAAGAAGCAGCACAGAGTTTGACTCAGGTGGGTTTTAAGAGTTTTGCCTGCCTTGGTAATGGTACGCCTTATTCAGACTTACGAATAAAAGGATTTATGGATAGTGTTACTGAAGAAGGTTTACCGTTTTCTACGCATACGGAGTCTGGTTTTGAAGAAATGCGTTATAGCGAGTCTTTTCATGAACCCAGTGACCAAATGAAAAATTGGCTATTTACACTGCCTAAGCCTTGTGGAATCTTTGCTGTACATGATCCATTAGGCAGATTTCTTTCCGGTGCCTGTGCTCGATGGGGAATTAATGTTCCTGATGATGTAGCCATTATCGGAGCTAATAATGACCCCCT
>JAOFOL010000085.1 GCA_028042835.1 Opitutales bacterium
ATGCCCGTACATTCTTCCTCCGTCTTTCCCTAAGTATCCGACTTCGTTTTGATTTTTATCAAGTAGAAGGTAATTGATCGCTCGTGCCATTGCCTCGCCATTTTCATTGGGGTGAATGGGTAGATGCCCAACGGCAGCAAGTGTCATAACGGACAATGCAGTTATTGCGGTAGGATGTCCTCGGTCATAAATAGCACCGTCTTTCTTTTGACTTTTCAGTAAAAATTGAATGCCAGAATCAATCGCTTCATCCACTTTGTCTTTAGCAAATGGATTTTCCCAGCTAGTGGAAGCAACCTGGTTGGTTTTTTCTTCTGGCTGAGCAACCAGACTCTTAGAAGTCACTGAAAGTAGTAAAAAGAAACCGATCCTAGATGTTAGATTTCTAAGAATGTTCATAGAGAAAGTGGATTCATTTTTTGGTGGTTCTAGCTTTTGCGGACATCGCTTGGAAGTAAGCCTGTACCTGATTACGATAATTTTCAGAAACTTTCTCTCTTTTTGCTTCCATGAGATCTTTGGCTAATTTTGGAGGTAATTTCCCCCAGTCTTCTATGCTTATTTTTTCTTGGATGGAAGGAATTTTATTAATTTCAATAACAGGGGTCGGTAGAAATTGCCCTTCGGATGAATTGAGCTGGTCTCCTCTTGTATCCATACTTCTAATTACTTGCGAGCGTTGCTGTGCCATAACCTGAGCATGGGCTTGGGTCGCTTGGCGTAAGGATTGGAGTGCTTGTGCTATGGTCTGATCGGAATGATTCATTGTGGTTAATGGGCCACCATTTCCTGCACCCGAACCATTACCTGGTTTTGGTTTACCAGCTTTGCCTCTATTCGTTTCTGGCTCGGTGGTCTCTGTTGACTGTTCAGGTTGTCCCTGTTTTGGGCTTAAATAAGAATCGGATACCGAATTTTCAGATGCAAAAATCGCTTCATCTAGAGCGTCAAGTGTTTGGGCTAGTACTTCACTGACTTCAGGATCTGAAAAATTTGTGGCTGTTTCAAATTCAGAATCAAGATTTCCAAAATTATCAGGGCTAACGGTTGTAGGATTTGGATTTATCTCTTTTTCTGGCTCCGAATTACTTAAGGGCTTATCTGTTTCCTGTATTTCACCTCTTTCAAAGTCTTCCAGTACATCGAGTTTGTCCTCAAAGGAATTGCCCGCATTATTTATAGCTATCCCAGCGTGAGGTAATCCCTTATCCTCGAGTTCAGCAAAATTTGGAGGATTAGAAAATTGCTCTAACAATTCTTCAGATGCCTGTTTTATCTTCGCTGCTGATTCTGCTAGTTGAGTAGCTTGGTTGGCTTCTTTTACAGCTTGCTTTGCAATTGCTTGTTCAGCTTCTGCTAAGCCTTTTGCTTTAGTAAAGTCTTCAGTGGCATCCCTAGCCATCGCTGAAAATGGATTTGAGTCTTCCTGAGGAACCAATCCTTCCCCCTGACCTTCAGAAGGTTGCTGTACCCCTGCTTCTGGGCTTTTGAGCAGATCGGCGGCTGCCTTGGCTTTTTCATTTGCCTTTGCCATCTCTTCTTTCGCTTGGTCGGCAGCTTCTAATGCTTTTTTTGCAACTCGTTTTGCAGCTTCGGCTTTTCCCTCATTATTTTCTGCGAATTCAGAAAGTTCCGCCTCAGCTTTTTCAGCTAGTTCATTCAGTTCAGCTGTTTCTTTCTGGAGGCTGGTCAAGGAAGGATCCTGATCTAGCAAATCAGCAATTTTCTCAGCTTGTTGGCTGAGTTCATTTGGTAGATTTTCTTCCCCTGTTAGATTACTTTCTTCTAACTCGTTGGCTAACTTTTGAGTATCATTAGCTAGATCTTTTAATTTATTTGCCAAAAGCTGGTTCTCAATAGCTTGTGTGGTTTGAGGTAATTCCATCAGTGCAATTTCTTCCGTTGATTCAGCTAGGTTTTTTAGCACTTCACTTTCCTCCAGGTTATCCAATCTTTCTTCATGTCTGGCGGCTTTGGCTAACTTCTCTGAAGTATCAAATGTCTCTTCCGAAAGTTCCTTTTGAGTTTTTATTGCTTCGGAAAGTAATTCCGGACTTCCATCTGCACTTTCAGTTAATTCATCTAAAGCTTTGGAAATTTCTTCGACCTGTTCTTGAAGAGTTTGCGCTTGTTTGGATGCTTCTTCAGCAATTTTAGCACCTTGTTTACTTGCATCAGTTGCTGGTTTTTGAAGGATTTCATCATTGAGGGCACCCGAAAGATTTGATGCTTCTATGGCTTTTATTTGGTTTTGTTCCGCAACCTTTTCGGCTTCATCGACCTCAGCTTGAGCTGCTTTTGCAATTTCATTTAAATTTTCTGACTGTTGCGCTGCTAAAGAAGACAATGTTTGAGTTTCTTCCAATTCTTCTAAGCTTTTAGTCAATTGATTCTCTGCCTTTAATTGATTTTCTTTTAATGAGTGATCATTCGGCGTCTGTTCGGCCATTTTCTTTGAATCCTCTGCTTTTTGCTTCGCTTTTTCTACCGTTTCTTTTGTCAGGTTTTTATCATTTTTCTTTTTTAGATCTTCCTGTTGTGCCTCCTGTGCTTGAGCTTTTAATAGAGTTAGGTTTTCCCGTAATGATTCTGCATCATTTTTTTGTTTTTTCGCTAGTTGCTCTGTATCCTTGGCTAATTGTTGAGCTTGCGCCGGTGATAGTTCTGCCTGTTCTTCTAGCTCTTTTGCAATCTTGTCTAAATCCTTGCTTGTATCTCCTAATATATCTGCAAGATCCTGTGAGATTTCTTTTAATTCCTGAGCATTGGGTTTTTGATTCACAGCCTCCATCGTGTCCCTTGAAATCGCTTGTAATAATCCACCTAGAATATCAGTTTCTTCACTTATGGATTCGTTCTTTGCCATTTTTGCCTTTTCTTCAAGTGGCTCTAATTTCTGCTGAACGAGATGCTCGGTTTCCTTGGCCAACTCTTTTAGCTTTTTACCCAGTTCTGCCTTTCTATTCTTCAATTTATTGTCTTCGTTTTCAATTTGGTCGACTAAATTATTTTCTCTACTTTGAGCATCCTCCAGTTGTTTTTTTGCCCTCTCTACTGTATCGAGAGCGATATCTGAAAGTTCCCGCTGCATGGTTGGGTTTTGTTTGAGTTCAACTTCCAGTTCTTCGAGTAATTCTTTGGGAGAAAGCGCTGCCAACTGAGAGAGCTTTTCTGCTTCCTGATACTGCTTTTCTATTTCCTCTGCAATCTCCAGTCTTTCCTCTTTGGCACGTAACTCTGCACGTGTTTTATCTGGTGGTTCTAGATTGTTGAGTCTATCGAAATGTTCTGCGATTAAATTCAAATCGTTAATTAGTTCCTCCTGCTTTTTAATTGTGTTCACAGATGCTTCATTAAGTTCATCTATAGATTGTGTAGCAGTTATCTCTTGTAAGTTTTTCTCGATATCGTTTTCTCTTTGTTGAATCAAAGCTGCGGCATCAT
>JAOFOL010000082.1 GCA_028042835.1 Opitutales bacterium
ATGATCTTTGTTGAGTTTCTACTGCTAGATTTGAGGTGGTTGCGGTCCCGTCTGGATTGATATTTTTGATTTCAACATTGGGCCAAAAGAATCCAAATATCGTCACTGCTAATCCACATGCCGCATGATATGTGCCAAACATATCGCTCATTAAACTTGTACCCACGATAAACAGACCAAAAACTACTAAAGCTATTGACATGTTGAATGTTACAACTCTTTTGGATTTACTTCGTTTTGGGCTCTTGAAATTTTCTTCAATGCCGTTTTTTAAATCTTGGAAATGTGTTACTTGGGATTGAATCTCTTCGATTTCAGATTTCAGATTGTTTTCCTCTACACTGATTTTATTCTTACGAGCTTGCATTTCGGTCTGATCGTTATCCCATGCTGCACGGATGGAGTCTAATAAACCGTCCTTTATATCAAGCCCAGTCAACTCCATGTATCTTTGGATTAACTGACAAACTTGATCGGTGACTGAAAAATACCTCCCTCTTTTTTCAAATACCTGCTCATGTGAATCTAGAATGTGAAAGATGCTTTCGCACTCGAACTCATTGAAAACCTTTCTGCATAAAGATTTAGAAAAAGAATTCAGGCATTGTAGATTTATCGGGATCCAATGATTTTCAATGTCTGGAAATAAATCATAAAAGGCATCCAGCACAGAAGCAAGCGTAGCCATCTCCTCAGCCTTTGCAGGTTCTTCGCTTAGATGGAATTTGCGCATTTGCTCTCTTACGGAAGAACCAATAGTAAAGTCGCCGTTAGCCAGGTTTTTACACAGGTCATTTTGCCTTTTAAGCCAATTGTAGGAGAATGCGGCTAATTTCGGTGAGCAGAAATGCTCTAAATTATGACGATTTACTTTGCTTGGGTAGGATGCGTAAAGAAGATATTCTAATTCTTTTTCCGAAAACTTGCTCAAGTCAACAGGGCTATCTTCTTGTGGAACATCCATACTTTGTTTCTTATTATTCATAATAAATCCATTTTGTAAATATTGCAATGCGATGGCAGGGTTACCTCCGGAAACTTCTGATAGGTCGTGGTAAACTACATCCTTATATCCTTGGGCGAGACCTAGCTCTTCCAGTTCGTCGATAGTGAATGGTGGAAGTTTCAGATCAACTGGGTTTTCGATACCGAATTGAGTCCAGAATTCCACATAATCATTAGAACGGTTTGAGGAGGTAAATAAAAATCTGCATGTTTTGAACCATACCGAGCGGCGGAGAGCTTCATTGAATTCATTTGATAACCAACGCAAGCATTTCGCTGAAAGAAAGTCTATGTCGTCAATTACGACAACTGGGGTGAGAAAGTTGGGGTCTTGCTTGGTTGCGGCAAAAAGGTTACCAAGTTCACCTATGAAGATACCTGCATCGGATGCTTCCGATTCTCCTTCGCTCCCAGTAGACTTTTCCTCATGAATTTGACCCATTAGGCTTTTTCCCATGTGACGAGCAAAAGTCTTGAGCTCGTCGCTTATATCAAGATTATGACTTGAAAATAAGTTTCGGGTGAATTGTGAAAGTAATTCACCCGGGTTCGAACATTCTCGACCATTTGCAGGGATAAGGATATGGCTCCCGTTAGAAAGAAGTCCTGCAGATACATGTTCCAGTAATGTTGTCTTACCGATTCCCTTCATACCACTTATAAGTGAACACCTAAGGGTACCGGATACGGACAAACCTTTAGCTAGGAATATGGATTCTCTTTTCCTTCCAATCATTTAATTTAATTCGTAAAAATAATTCATAAGGCAAGTCTTTGGTTTGCCGGGCGGTTCAACTAACCGCCCAGCAGAAACCAAAGGACCTAATTCAATCTATCGTCTAGAATTTGAATTGAAGTTTAATAAATCCAGCACAATACCCATATTTAAGTTTGACTGAACTAACGCTGCACTTGCTGCGTAAACCTGTAGGTTGTACTTTGCCATGTTCGTAGTTTCCTCAGCTACATCTACATCCATGATCCGACTATTTGCTTCTTCCAAATGAATCATACTTGTGGACAGATAATCAGATGAGAAATCCAATCTTGAGGAAGTAGCCCCACTTTGTGCCCGCAGAGAAGCAACATTGCTTAACGCAGTATTCAGTTGGGTACTCGTTACATCAGATATCGATATAGCATTAGCACCATACCTTTCCGAAGAAAGATTGACTCCACTTGCTATGCTTAGAGCCGAACTCAAGTCTAATGATCCAACAGAGATCGAAGCACCTGTACTTCCTTGTGTTGAGATATAAACATTTCTCGATATGCCTTGGGTTGAGAACAGACTTATTGAGCTAAACTTCTCGCTTTTAAAAGCGTTAAGTTGAGCCTGTAGTTCTCTGAATTCCGAAGCATAATTAGCTTTATCAGTAGTATTTAACCCTGATCCATTATCACCATACGAAGTTTTGATGGTGGACATTCGTGTAAGGATATCACCGACTGACTTGAGTGCCGCGTCTTGTGTATCTGTATACGATTTCGCATTATCGATATTCTGTTTTGTAGCAGAAGTTACCGTCAGTGCATTCTGTAATCTCATCGATACAGCCAATCCGCCTGGATCATCCGAAGGGCGATTAATTCGCTTCCCGCTGGACAGTCGCATTAAACTTTGGTTCAGCATTGTTTGTGCTTGGCCAAGGTACAGCGAATTGAAATTAGAGGTCATTGAGCCTCCGCCTAAGTTAAGTGCCATTTGACTTCTTCTCTTAGAGTAACATTAACGCAGTTGCTGGCGTCTGATTGGCTTGGACTAGCATCGATGCAGAGACCTGCGAAAGGATGTTGTACTTAGCAAATCGAGTCGATTCTGCAGCAACATCAACATCCATGATCCGACTGTTTGCTGCTTCCAAGTTAGCAACTGTTAAACGGACATGATCTTCAGCTAGTTGTAATCTCGCAAGACCTGCAGCACTAGTGGCACGAAGGGTAGCAATATTCTCTGTGCCTTTAGCAAAGAAAGCTAGACTGAGAGTAGCTATATCAAGTTCACTCCCACTTGCATTTGCAAGAGATTTAACTGAACCGCCGCCAATTTGACCTGCTAAAGTGCTACTATCCGAAGCAAATGTTAATGCACCCAACAGAAGGCCTTTTGACATACTTACAACGGCTCCTGAACCACCTTGGTCTGAAGTTATTACTGTGAGATTGTCCACATCTGTGCCGAATGTTTTACTCGTAGTGCTGTTAAACAGGCTCACTCCATTGAATTTCTCTGTAGTGAGATCCAGTAGCTGGTTCTGTAGTGCCTTGAACTCTGTATTATAGTTCTCAACATCAGTTGTGCTTTTCATTACATCAAGACTCAGTGCTTTGAGCTCGGCCATACGATCAACAATTTTTGCTGATGAACTTAACGCTCCATCCTGAACTTCACCGAATGACATAGCGTTCTGAATGTTTGCTACAATCGATTTATTTCTTGCAATTGAAGAACCTAATTTCATCGATACCGCGAGTCCACCGGCGTCATCAGCTGGCGTCACGA
>JAOFOL010000086.1 GCA_028042835.1 Opitutales bacterium
ATAATAAATTCTACTCGGAATCGTCACGTCTCAACCGGAATCGTTTCGTTCAAGTAGATGCCAAACTAAAGCCTATACGGAGCGATGATGGCGAAATCCAAGTTAATGCTGATTTTACTGTTGAAGATAGCTTTCCTATTTCGCCCTATGTGAAGATTTCAAATGATGGAACTGAACAATCTTCAGGATGGCGTTCAACCGTAGGGCTCGAACTATGGGAAGCGGTTTTACCTAATGACAGATTTAATTTATCTTACACCCTCGACCCCAAAGATGCTTCCCAACTATCTTCTTATTTTGCTAGTTACCAAATGGGATCAAATCGATTCAAACAAACGATTTTTGCAGGTTTTTCAGATTCTGAATATGAAAATGTTGCCTCTACAGCGTTAAGTATGGATATAGCAGGAGACGGTTTCTTTACAGGATATTCTGGGGTTCTTGGACTAGGATTAGAGAATTCTAATTCTTTTGCATTCAATTTTGGGTTTACATATCTCGATTTGAGTAGTCAAATTTACCTTGGGTCGAGTAAATTATTAGCCAGCAGTGAGGATTTATCTCTTTTTCTACCCCGGATTGGTTTTCAGGGTAAAAATTCTAATCCAGGAGTGCTTCGAGGTCACAACTTTTGGTCAATTAGTGCTGTTTCAGACTTAAGCAGTTCGGATAACTCAGAATTAGCGATTCAAAATCCTGAGTTAAACAAAGGCTTTTGGGTACCAAAGGGCTCATTTGCTTTTGTTGAACCTGTCAATCTTTTCGGAGCAGGTGGTGGACTTACATTTAAGTTGGATGGTCAAGTCTCTAATGAACCTTTACCAACAAGCCTTAAGAAATCTATCGGTGGGATGTCCTCCATTCGTGGTTATCAGGAAAGAGAGGCATATGGTGATAGTGGTGTAAGCATGAATTTTGAATACTCTTTTCCCTCTGAAGTTTCCACAGTCTTTGGACTCGAGGGTAGTTTCCAAAATTTATTTTTCTATGATGCCGGACATGTTTCCAATGAAGGTTTAATGACATCTGCTAACAATTCCATTGGGATGCAGAGTTTTGGTGCCGGCATTATCGGTAATTTTGAAGATACAGCGGACATTTCCTTGCAAGTGGGCGTACCTTTGACTGACACTCTCAACACTCGTACTCATGATGCCCGTACGCACTTCAGCATAAACTTTCGTTTCTAACTAACCCTAACTTCATTAATCCTATGAAGAATTCAAAGAATTCCTTTTCCAAATACATTCGTATTTGGTCTAATCGTAATCGTAAAACTTTCAGAATAGCTAAAGAAACTATATTTAGCACATCTCGGGGGTGCTTGATGAGTGTTGGTCTTTTCGGCTTTATTATTGGTTCTCCAGGTGCCGCTTTAGCTGCAACTTTACCAACAGGAGCGGATGTTATTCATGGACAAATTGAACTGCAGAACCCATCAACTGATGCACTTCGAATTATACAAAACTCACAATCGGCAATCGTAAATTGGCAGAGTTTCGATATTGGGCACGGAGCCTTGGTTGATGTTGTGCAACCAAATATTGATGCCGCGATGCTATCCCGAGTAGTTGGAAGCAACCTTTCTGAAATCCATGGATCCTTGAATGCGAACGGACACCTCTATTTGATCAATCCAAACGGAATTATATTCGGCTCGGATGCCCAGGTTGATGTACACGCTTTGATCGCATCCTCTTTAGATATTGCTGATTCGGCATTCCTGTCAGGTAATATTTCCTTCGATGGTGATTCCGAAGCTACAATTATGAATCTTGGCTCAATTAAAGCAGATGAATTTGCCGCTTTGATCGGAGGAGCAGTCCAAAATGATGGTACTATTGCTGCACCTGGAGGAGATGTTGCCTTGCTTTCCGGAGATTCTGTTTTGGAAGTGGGCGAGGCCGCAGGTGGGAAAATTACCCTTGATTTATCCGGATTACTAGGTGGTTCCTCAATGAATTCAGGTTCCATTGATGTTTCTTCATTAACCACCAAGGGTGGTGGAGTCGTGGTTGTCGGCGATGAATTAATAATCGATGGAATTATAGACGCGACCGGAGTAGGCGGTGGAGGGCGAGTCTTGATTGGTGGAGATTATCAGGGGAATAATCAAAATCTCACTAATGCTCAAAATACCAGAGTTTCTGGAAGCATTTCAGCTGATGCTATTGAAAATGGTGATGGGGGGAATGTTATTATATGGTCTGATGGAGATACCCAATTTAGTGGATCAATAACCGCCAAAGGAGCAACCGAAGGTGTGGGAGGTTTTGCTGAAGTATCTGGTAAAGAAAATTTAGTATTTAGCGGTGCTGCTGATCTTTCTGGTCCGAATGGTGGTGGTAAGTTATTACTCGATCCTACTGATATTACTGTAGCTTATTCTGGGACCCCTACTCCCTCAGCAACGCTCGCTGGTGCAGGTGATGCTAATGGTAATAATAATTTAGAGACAGGGGAAAGTTCAGGAGTTTCGGTTACCATTAATCCTGCTGCCTTAACTGTGATCCTTCACACAGGTACTGATGTCACGCTTCAGGCAACAAATGACATTATAATTGATGGTGCGGTTGCTAAAACAGACGGTGGAGATGCTGTGTTAACATTAGTTGCTGGCAATGACATTAATGTAAACCAAACCTTGGTTGGAGGTGTTGGGAAACTCGGAGTTGTTTTAAACGCCAGTGGTGATGTCCTAATTGGAAATACGATTCAGACCAACGGCGGAGTTTTTACGAGTTCAGGGGTTAATTTTACTCAAAATTCACCAATTTTAACCGATTCAACCTCTGCTAACGGAGATGTTAGTATTAACCACACTGGAACAGTTGCGATCAATGACAATATTGGTACATCCGGTTCTCTCTCAGGGGCAGTTTCTGTGGCTGGGGTAGGGGGTATTTCATTGGGTGGCGATGTCTATTCAAATGGTCAGGATATTACCTTCAGTCAGCCTGTTTCTTTGACAAAAACTGTTCAGGTGAATTCTGGATCAACATCCGCGGGCAATGTATCGTTCGCTAATACCATAAATGGTGCATATGGACTAACGGCTGTAGCTGGCACAGGTGATATCACATTTTCAGGTATTGTTGGAGGAACTAGCAGTTTAACCTCTTTTTCAGCTTCAGGTAATGATGTTTCACTCCCTTCGATAGGAGATTCCGATACCGTTGGAGTATCTGGAGTTACTTCACTTGAAGCTTCTAATGAGTTAACCCTTTCAGGAGACACCTACAAGACCAATGCCGCAACTTACACATCGGGTTCTGGTCAGAAAATAAAACTCACAGTTGGATCCGATGTCACTTTCAATTCGAATTCACAAAATGTGGAATTTGCAACGGGTGACATTCTTTTGTCAGACGGAAGCAACCTGATTGTGAATGCTGCGGCGA
>JAOFOL010000087.1 GCA_028042835.1 Opitutales bacterium
GAGAAAATACCTTTTGCCCAAGAGGAGGAAATCCATGTGATCTGCCAGTCGGGTGGGCGTTCCATGAAGGTGAGCCAGAAATTGGAGGCTGCCGGGTTTACTAATATCGTGAATATCGAGGGGGGAACTTCAGCATGGCATGCGGCCAGGTTGCCGGTCGTGGAAGGGAAGAAAGTGATGTCCCTCGAAAGACAGGTACGGATCGCAGCAGGATCATTGGTGGTGATCGGAGCCGCAGTCGGGCAATTTGTGCATCCGGGCGGGTTTGGATTATCCGCGTTTATCGGAGCGGGACTGGTCTTCGCCGGGGTGACCGATACCTGCGGGATGGGGATGATGATTGCGAAGATGCCCTGGAACCGGGCTTAGTAATCCACCTTACCAGACTTCCACTGGGCCCTTGGGGACACCAATTTCTTTTCTTTGTTTTGCCTGAAAGGCGTCTTCTTCTTCCATGAACGAGGCGACCATGGGAGCCATTTGATAGCGCTCCAATAATTCGCCGGCGTCATCAGTAAATTGTTTTCTCCATTCAAGGTAATCAGACAACACCTTTTCAAAATCTCTGCGGGAGCTGATTTTCACTACCGCGGTATTAAAAGGTTTGGCCGGCCCGAAGCGTTTGGAGTACCAGGGAGCGACTTTGCGGAACTGGAGGGATCCGCGGTCTTCCCCAAACACTTCGACCATGAGATCATAGTGTCTGCGCATGACCCGGATTCTTTCCTCAAAACTGGGTTCCGGAGGGAGGATACCAGTCTCCAAGTATTGTTGGGTGTGGAGGAAAATCCAGGGGTTGTAAAACGCACCCCGTCCAGCGGATACGCCATGGCATCCGGTCTTTTCGATCATATGCTTTGCCGCTTCGGGCGTGGTGACATCGCCATTGCCGATGACTGGGATTTCTCTGACGGCTTCGACCACCTTACGGATACCTTCCAGGTTGACCACTCCTTCAAATCCCTGGGCCCGGGTACGGCCGTGTACAAAGATGGCAGCCACGCCGGCATCTTCCAATGCCCGGGTGAGATCGGGGGCGGTGAGGTTCTGGTCGTCCCAACCGAGCCTCATTTTGGCGGTGATGGGAATATCTACCGCTTCGACCATGGCACGAATCAGCTCCTGAGTCTTAGGGAGCTCGTTCATCATGCTGGCTCCACCTCCGGTTTTGGTAACCTTGGGAACCGGGCAGCCCATATTGACATCAATCGAATTGACTCCGTGCTCCTGTAGCAGAATCGATGCATCCCGCATTTCCTCTTTGACTCCGCCAAATAACTGGACGGAGAGGGGGCTGTCCTGGTGGTTGGTCTCGATTAATTTGAGGGCCTTGGGGTTTTGTTCGATCAGGGAACGGGCATTGACCAAATCGGTGGTGCAGAGATCTACCCCGCCAATTTCCCGAATGACCAAACGAAAGGGCAGGTTGGTATAGCCAGCCAAAGGAGACAGGAAAAGATTGGATGTAAGCTGAAGCTGACCCAGTGAAAACATAATTTCTCATCATGAAGGATTGGCGGTTTTTTACAATCCCACAAAGGATGCACGGTTGACAAAATGGAAAATGAGCTCTGGCTTATTAATTATGATTAGTTTGATGTAAGAGCTGAAGGTCAGAAATAGATATGCTTTGGTCAGAAATATGTACTCTTAAAGAATCCTTGTTGATCTATTTACTCTTATGCTTGGAATAATAAATTCTCTCCCTATTTTGAATATTGACTGATTTCATTGTGAGACAGAAATTTTATAGGACACAACCCTTTGCTACCTTTTTTTCAGTAGCTTGTTCTCTGTTTATTCTGACGCCTGTTCTCGATGGTAAAGAATTTTCGATCGAAGATACTTTTAAGACTCACTGTGTGGAGTGCCATGGTGCCAAGGGTAAGGTCAAAGGAGAAGTGAATTTAGTTTCCTTCTTGGAGGGCGAGGATATTAAGGACGATCCTGAACTTCTTCAGACGGTGATGGAAGTGATTGATTTTGGAGAAATGCCGCCGGAAGAGAACAACCCGATCCCTATGAATGAGCGGCAAAATATCGTGAAACATTTGAAGGAAATGTTGGAGGTGGCGGTAAAATCAAAGGAAGAGGTGGTGATTGCGCCAATACGCCGGATGACCCGTTTTCAGTACGCTAATGCAGTGAAGGATTTATTGGATTTGAAGATAGAAGTGTTTCCTTTGCCAGAGAAAATGATGCGTGACCGGTCCGGATACTTTAAACCGGCAACCGGCAAAATGCCGGCGAAGATGACGGTGAGCAGTCGACCGCTGGGGAAATCCGGCCTGATCGAGCCGAGGATGGACGGAGTAGCTCCTTTTCCCCAGGACCTACGGGCAGAGCATGGTTATGATACGCAGGGGGATCATTTATCGCTTTCGCCGCTTTTGATGGAAGATTTTTTCCGGTTAAGCCGGAGTATTGTGAAGAGCCCTTCCTTTAATCCAAAAAATGTAGGGGTGTGGAAACAATATTTTGAGGAACCGAAACCGGAAATCAACCAATCGCATGAATTGAAATCGCGCCTGCAAAACCTGCTCAAAAGAGCCTTTCGGGCTCCGGTTGATGATAAAACTTTCAACAAATACTTTTTATTTGCAGAGCAGGAAATGAAGAAAGGTGTGGGTATGGGCGAGGTCATGAAAGATGTCTTTTCTGCAATTCTTGCTTCGCCCCGCTTTATTTATCTTTATGACCGGGGAGGGAAAGAAAGCAGTGAGCCAGAGTCTACGCAAAATCTGGACCTGGCATCCCGACTTTCCTTTTTTCTTTGGGGAAGCTTACCGGATGAGGACCTCTTACAAGCGGCAATGGAAGGGACGCTTAGGGAAGACGAGAAATTAAGCAGACAAGTCGATCGAATGCTGACTGATGAAAAACTGAAAAGATTTTGTGATTCGTTTCCCACCCAGTGGTTACAGTTGGACCGGATTATATCGGCGGTGCCTGATGAGAAGAAATATAAGGATTTTTATTATGCTGCCCCGTTATACCGAACGACCATGGATATGATGATGGAACCCCTTCTGCTTTTTGAAACGGTATTGATCGAAGACCGGTCGATTCTTGAGCTGATTGATTCGAATTACACTTTTCGTTCGCCGAGGCTGAGGAAGTGGTATGGTGAGGAACCTGGAGGGAGGCTGGGTGGTCCGGTGACTATACCTTTCGCCCGCCAAGCAGTGGATGACCGTCGACATGGCGGAGTGATTACCAATGGGGCGGTAATGACGATGACCTCGGGTCCATTGGAAACAAAACCGATTACCCGGGGTGCCTGGATTGCAGGGGTCATTTTTAATTCGCCTCCGCCTCCACCTCCCGCGGAAGTGCCACCTCTGCCAGAAGAGAAGGAAGTGGACGACAGCCTGACCCTGCGTGAGCGGTTTGCCGATCAT
>JAOFOL010000088.1 GCA_028042835.1 Opitutales bacterium
CAATGCTACTAATTTCCTTAAACAGGATATTTCCAAGAAGGCAGTTTTACTTAATCCGCCCGACACTCGGTTTCCTGGTACTTATGAATTAAATTATCGAGTAGAAGATATTAGAGGTTTTGTCTCCACTATATCAAGAACTGTTAATGTAGTTGTCACTCCGCCTCAAATTACTCTGTTTGGTGGCCGGCAAGGAGTTTTTACAGAAGGGGATGAAGTTGTGATTCCATACCTTGTACAAAGAAGGATACCCTCATATCCAGTTGCTGATGATGGTCCCTTTCAACTTCTATCGAATGAGGATTCTGTATACCCTGGGTTTGATGCGAGAGATTTTGCTGGTAGAGATTTACGAGTTTATGTCGAAGTTTTAAACGATAAGACCGTGGACTTTACTCAACTCGGTCAAATTACTGAGCTTTCTGTATCTGTAACGGATCTGCCTACGAGGAAAATCAGGACACCAGAAGGTGAAATCGTTTCTTCTTCAGTTAACCCGGTAATAAAAATAATCGACAACCTTCCACCTTTATTGTCGCACACAAATGGTTTAACGGAGGATAAACCAATGCGGGTAGAGGGCGTTTGGGGAACCTTTTTTGTCGATCCTGGAATTACTATCCTGGACAATTATTACACTCAAGTTGAAATAGAACAAAACCTTGGTTTGCAAAGTGGTGCTGCTGATAGTGCTTTTGGTTTTGTTGACATGGAAATCGCCGGGATTTATAAACTAGATTATCAGGGTATTACTGATCCTTCAGGCAACGATGCAGTGACACTCTCCCGTTGGGTGGAGGTGTTTGATGTCACTCCACCAGTAATGACTCTTTATGGTGCTGATCCTTACTATGTCGATGTAAATTCGACAAATGTATTTAGTGATCCTGGTGCTTTTGCATTAGACAACTTAGATCGTTTAATTGAGTGGGAAAATGGGAATGGTAGAGTTAAGTTAAGCATAGAGAAATTACTTGCTGATAATATATCCTATGAAACAGTTGACACCACGATCCCAGCGATTATGGCGGAAGCAAAAAAGCAAATTTCTTTGCATGCTACATTCAGGCTAACATACAGCGTCAAGGATGTAGTGGGAAATGAATCTTCTATCCAACGAGAATTAGTTTTAATTAATTCTCCGTTCCCTGAACCAAGAATGGTGATGCATGGAAATAGCTTGATATTTCATGAAGTTAACACTGAGTTTGTTGATCCGGGAGTTACCGCCTATAAAGAGCTCGGTTCAGGTCTGGAACCTATCAGTCTAAATGAATACATGACTATTAATGCATTCTTGGTAAATGATCAGGGTGTGAAAGTGCCAACTGTCATCGATCCTAGTAATGTTAATTATTATGGTTCTCCTCACCATGAAAAAAGCCAAGGTACCTTTTACATCGACCCTGATGGTACTCGTATTCCACTAGGTGATCCCAAGTGGAGAAAACTCATAATTGAATATATTGTTCAGGATCAGTTCGGAAATACTAATCAGATGGAACGAGAAGTCAGGATTCAAGATAGCATAAAACCTGTCATAGTCCTGAATGAAGGTCCTCAGGGAGTAAGTTTTCCAGACCTTCAAGGGGGGAGACCTTTTGTTGAACCTGGTGCAACAATTACCGATAATTATGATTCAGTCGTTAACCTAACCTCAACTCTCCTATCACAGATAAAAAAACAAAGGAAAACAGTAACTTTCTCCAAAATATCCTGCCATAATCAAATGAATTATGGTCAAAACATGAAGTCATAATACTAAATATGATCGTTTTTAAGTTTATAGCAAGAGATATTGAGAAGATTAAGTTTTCCCGATTTCTTGTTTGTACATAGAAGATGAAAGCAGATCTTTGTCATCGGTTGAATCAGACGATTTAATCTTAACGAGCCAACCTTTAATGTACGGATCCTCATTTAATGCTTCAGGTGCATCAACTAAAGCATCATTTACTTCTAAAATTTCTCCTCCCAACGGCATATACAAATCAGATGCTGCTTTTACAGACTCAACTACACCAAAAACCTCGCCTTTATTAAAGCATGCGCCGACTTCGGGTAGTTCAACAAAAGTAACATCTCCCAGACTATCCTGTGCATGATCCGTAATTCCTACTATGCAACGATTATCACCTTCATTTTGTAGCCATTCATGTTCTTTCGTGTAAAATAATTTTTCAGGTACCTCACTCATATTTTCATTCTGTGTTTTGAAAATGAAATTGGCAAACGAGTTTTACGATAATCCAATTCTTGTATTATCGGGAACTACCCCATTTTTTACTACCACAACAATTCCATCCCTGATGTAAATATTCTCCCCTTTATCTGCCCATCCATCCTCGACTCCGTCAGGCGAAAGGGTAACATTTGTACCAATTCTAGCATTCTTATCAATTATAGCATTTTTAATTACTGAATTTGAACCAACACCAACTCCTACTCCAATATTATCAGAAAGATATTCTTCGTAGTTGTCAGCTCCCATCATCACCACATTATTAAAGCTACAACCATCTCCAATTATTGACCGAACACCGAGAACGCAGCGCTTAAAATCAGAATCACCTACAACACAACCGCTTGCGAAATTAGTTTTAATAAGTTTTGATTCCTTAAATTTCGACATCGGAAGCAAGTCAGGATAATTGTAAATGGGATGATTTTGTTCATAGAAATCAAAATCAGGTTTATCATCGCATAATTGCAAGTTAGCTTCAAAAAAAGATCTCACCGTTCCTATATCTTCCCAGTAATCGTCATAAATGTGACATTTCACATTTTTCTTACCTACTAAAGATGGAATAATTTCTTTTCCAAAATCGGTAGAGTCCCCTTCCAGTGCATCAAACATAGCTGACGCGTTGAATACATAGATTCCCATGGAAGCTAAGCATCGATCTCCCTCCCCATCTTTACTTTTAAGCTCAGGAGGGACTAATCTACTTATAACTTCGGGATCCGTGGGCTTTTCAACAAAATCTACTATATTAGAACCTTCACCTACTCTTAATAATCCAAGTCCCATCGCCTCATCAGTTGGAATAGGTTTAGCTGCAACAGTGATTTCAGCACCTCTCTCAAGATGTTCGTCTACCATTTTTGAAAAATCCATCCTGTAAAGTTGGTCACCAGATAAAATCACAAAAATGTCATCCTTAGCAGCACCAAAGTGTATAAGATTTCTCCTAACTGCATCTGCGGTCCCTTGATACCAATCATCCGCATACTCAGTCTGCTCTGCGGAAAGTATCTCTACAAAACCTTGACCAAATCTGTCAAAGCGGTAGG
>JAOFOL010000089.1 GCA_028042835.1 Opitutales bacterium
ATTTGTGCAATCGTTTGATTGGTAAAACTATTAGACATCACAAAGCTAGGATGACCAGTGGCGCAACCTAAATTGATCAAGCGTCCTTCAGCAAGCAAGTAAATGCTTTTGCCATCGGGAAAAGTAAAACGACTTACAGGGCCACCAGGCACGCTGTCGTCTTTGATAATTTCTTTGGAAACACCAGGCATGTTCTCTAATTCAGCAACTTGTATCTCGTTATCGAAATGGCCGATATTGCAAACAATAGCTTGATCTTTCATCCGGCTGATATGATCTGCCGTAATAATATCTTTATTTCCTGTGGTGGTAACAAAAATATCTGCAGTTTCCAATGCATCTTCAATCGTAGTTACTTGAAATCCAGACATACAAGCTTGAAGTGCACATATTGGATCGACTTCAGAAACCATTACGCGTGCTTTCTCGTTGGCTAATGAATCAGCTGAGCCTTTTCCTACATCTCCATATCCACAAACCATGGCAACTTTCCCAGAAATGAGCACATCGAGTGCTCGCTTGATACCGTCAACTAAAGAGTGACGGCAACCATAATTGTTATCAAATTTGGACTTGGTAACAGAGTCGTTTACATTAATAGCTTGGAAAAGTAATTTTCCTTCATCCTGCATTTGCAAAAGGCGAAGTACCCCTGTTGTGGTTTCTTCGGAAACACCGACAACAGATTCAGCAACTTTAGCCCAGTGCCCCGGTTTTTCAGCTAAGGTCTTTATAAGCAATTCTTTGATGACTTTCTCCTCATCGCTTTCGGATGAGGAATTTACCCAATCGCTGCCGTTTTCAAGTTCAACACCCTTATGTATAAGCAAAGTAGCATCTCCCCCATCATCAACGATTTGATCAGGACCTGAACCATCTGGCCATGTAAGTGCATTCCAAGTACAATCCCAATAATCTACAAGAGTTTCCCCTTTCCATGCGAATACGGGTATGCCTGCGGCGGCAACTGCTGCTGCAGCATGATCCTGAGTTGAGAAAATGTTGCATGAACACCAACGAACATCTGCACCCAGCTCATTAAGAGTCTCGATAAGGACGGCTGTTTGGATGGTCATGTGTAAAGATCCCATTATTTTGACTCCAGCGAGAGGTTTTGAAGGACCGTATTTTTCACGGGTAGCCATCAATCCAGGCATTTCATGCTCCGCAATGGAAATTTCTTTTCTGCCAAACTCAGCAAGAGTTATATCGGCAACTTTATAATCGAGTGTAGGGGTGAGTGTTTCTGTCATAGTGGTCATATTAGGATAACGATATTGATATATCAGTAGATCAGTAAAAAATTAATTTATTGCAGATTTAAGATCTTCGACTTTCGTAGTTTGTTCCCAAGGAAGTTCAGATTTACCGAAATGTCCATAGTGTGTGGTGCTTCGGTAAATAGGGCGAAGAAGGTTGAGCTGCGAAACAATTTCGGCAGGTTTGAAATTAAAAACGCGATGAATTGCTTCTTGAATTTTCGACTCTTCAATCTTCTCAGTACCGAAGCAATCGATTGTGATGCTAGTAGGTTGAGGGTGACCAATCGCGTAAGCAACCTGAAGTTCAGCACGATCAGCTAAACCTGCGGCTACTACATTCTTAGCAACCCACCGACACATGTATGCTGCTGAACGATCTACTTTACTTGGGTCTTTACCGGAAAAAGCACCTCCTCCGTGTCTGCCCCATCCACCATAAGTATCAACAATAATTTTACGCCCGGTTAAACCGGAATCCCCTTCAGGACCTCCAACAACAAATCGACCAGTAGGATTAATAAGATATTCGGTTGCAGATGATAATAATTCGGAGGGAAGCGAAGGTTTTATAATCTCTTCAGTAATAAAAGAACGGATTGTTTCATTATCAACGGCTTCGGCATGCTGTGTGGATACTACAACATTTTTAATACCTACCATCTTTCCGTCATCATACTTGAGAGCAACTTGCGACTTACAGTCAGGACGCAACCAAGTTGCATCACTTGAATTTTTGCGAACATCTGCCATTTTACGAAGAATTCGGTGAGCGTACATAACAGGTGCTGGCATCAATTCATCAGTCTCATTGCAAGCATAACCAAACATTATACCTTGATCCCCTGCCCCTTGTTCAGCAGTCCCTTTTCCTTCAGCGGCATTAGCATCAACACCTTGACCAATATCTCGAGATTGTGCGGTTAATTGATTGGTTATAAATACTTTCTCTGCATGAAAAATATCATCGTCGTTTATGTACCCAATATCTTCAATAGCTTTTCGTACAACTGCTTCATAATCAAATTTTGAAGATGTTGTGATTTCGCCTGCGATGGTGACGCAATTACTTTTTACTAAAGTTTCACAGGCTACCCGACTCTCCGTATCCTGCTCAAGGCATGCGTCTAGGATGCTGTCAGATATAGAATCTGATACTTTATCTGGATGACCTTCGCCAACCGACTCTGATGAAAATATAAATGATTTTGGCATTGTCCCACTTCAACAGAATTGAGGGCGGCAATCAAGGTTTTTCTATCAACGCATCATGATGCGTTGATGCGTTATCTGGAAATCAGGTCCTGGTAAGAATTGTTTTAAGATACTTTCCATAGGAAGAAGAGCCATGCGACATTGAAGCTTTTTCCACATCTTCAGCTGACATCCAGCTTTTATAGAGTGCAATTTCTTCTAAACAGGCAATTTTTAAACCTTGGCGACGCTCAATCACTTTCACAAAATCAGAGGCGGATGCTAAATTATCATGACTCCCAGTATCAAGCCAGGCATTTCCTCTCCCCATGACCTCAACAGATAATTGTCCAGCCTCAAGGTAAACCCGATTTAAATCTGTAATTTCAAGCTCTCCCCGGGGTGAAGGTTTTAAATCTTTTGCGATCGAAGAGACCTGATGGTCATAAAAATAAAGACCGGGTACTGCATAATTCGACTTTGGATTTTGTGGCTTCTCTTCCAAAGAAATCGCTTTGCCTGTTTCATCAAATTCAACAACTCCATAATGCTCTGGATCTGAAACATGATAGCCAAAGATGGTCGAGCCATTCGTTTTAGCATCCGCATCGTTTAAAGTTTTTTCTAATTCGTGACCATAAAATACATTATCACCAAGAATCAAT
>JAOFOL010000009.1 GCA_028042835.1 Opitutales bacterium
GATTCGATATATGTTTTTAACTCATTGAGCCACTGGTGCCTATCCATATCGTCGAGCGGATTACCTTTATGCATCTTATCCTTATTGGATTGCGAATGGTAATCATCACCCTCTACAAAACTACACTTTAATACATCAGCAAGTTTTTTCCCAATAAATGATTTTCCTGAACCAGACACTCCCATCAGGATATAAAGTGGGCTCACTTGAACTAAGAGGTTACCCTCTACTTTGGCTTTTGTATGACCTCAACTTCATATCCTTCCGGAGCATCCACAAAAGCAAAAGTTGATCCTGATGAACTTTCCGTAGGCCCATCACTGAATTTATAGCCAACACTTTTAATGTGTTGAGCAAAATTATTCATGTCTTCGACTTCAAATGCAAGATGCATCAGATCCTCCTGTACCTCAACGGCACCAGAACCAGGAAAGTAGGTAAGTTCAATTTCTTCCTCACTATTCGGAACTGCTAAGAATACTAACTGAGACCCTCTTGGAGACTGATGCCTGCGGGATACTTCCAAACCAAAAACCTTTTGATAAAAATCAACGGTTTCCTCAAGGTTACTTACCCGCATACGGGTGTGTAAAAACTTTGTTACAATGCTCACAAAAAAGAAATAAATTTGTCCGTATCAGGGGATCATCAGAGAAACTTTTTCTATATCTGCAGCACTACATGCATTCAATATACTAACAAAAGTTTGATGATCAGAAAGTCCATCGGTTTCTATTTCGACTTTTAATTCTGCTTCTTCCTTACTTCTTTGACCAGTTTGAATAAGAGTGTCGCGTAGTTTTCTCGTGTTGGTTAAATTAGTAATTAATTGAGTAAGTTCGAAAGGGTCGTTAACCGGGATGGGTGAACCATTAAGGGTAATCGTACCGTCTGACAAAGAATTTATCTTGGCACTGTCCATGGGGGTAACTCCATCACTGCTCTGAGGTTTTCCCGGTAATTGAAAGGATAACTGAGACTCAGGTTGCACCAACATAGTTGTTACCATGAAATAAATGAGGAGGAGAAATGTCACATCAATCATAGGGGTGAGGTCGACTTCATCGACATCAGCTAAGATTTTTCTAAATGCATCCATAAAGATTTTTTTATTCAGGCCTCTCTAAAGCATTAATAATGACTTTTGATTTTTGACTAGCTCCACCAATCGCTCGGTAAACATCAAACATTACAGATTGAGGAACAGAACCGTCTGCACGGACTGTGGTCGGTTTGGCGGGATCGCGTAAAATAACTTTGGGAATACTCGAGAAATCGATGGGGCGCTCACCATCGTATGGGACCTGCCCAAGTTCCGGTGAGTCTTTAACGGAAAACATGTTACTAGGTTCTGGCGTTTCGACGAGTTTAGCATTCTTAGCCACAGGCATATCTTCCAATTTCATGTAACGCTCAGAAATCTTATTTGCTACGACCATGAAGAAAACAATCAACAAAAACACCACATCAATCATTGGGGTCAGATCTGGACTGTCGTTCGTCTGTGGTGGTTCGTACCCTTTCATGATTTACGAATAAATAATTTAAATACCGATTAAAGAATTACTAAAACTGGCTTAAGCAACCGGAGGTGCTTCTGGTGCCTCTTTTTGTTCCTCTTCGTAGTACTCGCCTGCTTCTTCCTCTTCGCCACCTTCTGCGTCAAAACCTCCGCGGGCAGCTCTTACCAAAGTGAAAACAAGATCACCTGCTGTTTGATTTACTGCTGCTGCAATATTACCAAATTTAGTTTTGAACAGGAAATATGAAATCAAAGTAGGGATAGCAACAACCAGTCCCGCAGCAGTTGTCCATAGTGCGCTACCAATATTTCCAGCCATTTGCTGACTTGAATCTCCACCCATGCCAGCCTCAGCAAGTACATTAAATGCACCAATCATCCCACTCACTGTACCAAGCAATCCAATCATAGGTGCAATCGAGCCGATTGTGTTTAACATGTTAATCCAAGTAAAAGGTTTAGCTAATTCAAGAGCGGATGCCTCTTCCAAACCTTTTTCAATTGATTCGATATCAAGTTCATCATCCTGAATTCTTTCAAGACCTGCTTTAATTACTCCAGTAACAGGTAATTTGTACTGGTCACATAATGCTTTTGCTCCTTCAATATTTAAACCCTGAAGCTCTTGCATGATGGGCTGAACGACATCGTCTTTAATAAAGGCCTTTTTGCGAATAGCTATACTGTTGTAAATGATCAGCGTAAACCCGCCGATTACCATAATAGCGAAAGGGGCTATGAAAATTCCTAGAGAATCAACGAGTTGATCTCCAAAGCTTTTAGTTTGCGCCTGAGCCACGGTGACCAGGAGGTCGGGGCAAAGCATGGCGAAGAAGATTGAAAGAAAGAAAAAGGTTCGTTTGTTTCCAAGTTTCATAGATGATTTATTAGTAGTAAGTAGAAAGTCTTAAATTTTATTTCAGGTCAATAGCAGGATTTGAAATCTTTAAGCAGGAGGAGGTAATTGTGCCAGTCGTTCAGAACTTTGCTTTTCCCATTTAGTAGATTTATAAAATATTATAACCTGCTTATACACGTTGCGTGCAGCATCATTGAGTTTCAAATTTTCATATGCCTCGGCAGCCATAATTAAGGACTCAGGTAACCATGCCAAACCGACGCGAGCAGTTACAATACCTTCAGTGACCTCCAATACCGACTGCCGGTAATACTCTTCCGATTCCCTCTCTTTTCCAAGTGCTTCATATTGCCTGGCGTACTGAACTCTAATGAGAGAGCGGATAAGTTTATATAAAGAATATTCATTTGTTTGGCGAGCAGGTGGTGCCTCATCGATTTTTTTCATCGATTGCAAGGCTGTGTTAAACATCTTACCAGCTGCTGCTTTGTACTTTGGATCTCTTGCTGCATATTTGTTATAAGTTTCATAAAGCTTAATGTAACAATAGATTGGCCAAAGTTTTAGAGACATTTTGTAAGGACTATCAGCTGATTTAGAAACAATCGGACCTAGGCGACTATATTCGGTAATGGCCTCACTGTATAAACCCTGCTCTTTTAAAGAATTTGCCAATCTTAAATATGAAGCATGATCTCCACTGTCGTCACGGATCTGAACTCTTTGAAGTAAAGCTCTGGCTGTTTTTGCTGACTTAGGGTTTTGGGCGATTAATTTACCAGCAAGATCAAGAGAGGCTTCGGAAAATTCTCTATATCCAAAATCATCGAGCTTAGCTAAATTTAAACGAGCAAGTATGTAAAATGCTTCATTGAACTGCTCCATATCCAAAAGTGCCCGAACATAATTTAAGCAATCATCATGTATCGGAAAGTATTCAAATGGAATTTCAAGATATCTTAATAATTTATAAATAATGGGACGTACACTTGTAAGGTACCTTGTATCGTACTGCTCATTAGCAAGATTATTCATGGCAAGCCTTTGAGCAGTGGGCCATTGGAAAGCAAAACCTTTAATGTTCTGCCTTTTAAGGCCTCGTAATTCTAGCTGAACTTTGGCTGTTCCCTGTTTGGCAAAAATAATCCCTTTGGTTGGATCTACTCCAAGTAGTCCCATGGGTTGCGCTTTTAATCCATAAAATACTTTGACCGGGAGCTCCCCGGCATGAATCGTAAAGTAATCCTGATTTTTCTGTGCATCAACAAGACCGCAAAAAAAGAGCGAAAATAAAAGAGTGGAAAGTATTCTTAGTTTCATTCTAGGTAATTTCTCTGCCAATCAGCATATTGTTTCTCGATGCCCGACACTTGGTCAACCAAGCCGGCCTGCTCATAACTTCTGATCGCCTGTTCAAAAGATTTAGGAACCCATTTTTGTGAAGATGGAAAACTAAGTGTGGTTTCAAGATAATAATAGCCAGCCGCGCCCCAATCCTTCATTTCCTTTCTGCATTCTCCCATCATAAATGAAGATTCTGCTTTTACTTCGATACTAGCCCCATCGCCATTCCTTACTTCTTGAAATGCAGATTCTGCTTTTTTGAAAAGTTCCTCTTTCTTAGTATTTTTAGCTGCCTGATAAAAAGAATTTCCCATTCTCATGCGAGCATCGTTCGCCATCTCATGCCATGAAGAATTATTGATAGCCGTCTCAAAGTAAAACGCGGCTGCCTGATAATCCTTGTTTTTCTCTTTTGCCTGACCGAGCAAGTAATTTGCATCGAAAAGGAAGCCTCCACCAGAGTCTCCATAAGTCTCAACAAGTCGTTCCATCGCAGCAACTGCATCTTCGAGAGAATTTTGAGCGATCATTTTTTGAGCCATCCAAACCAAAACTCCAGGGCTGGCCGCAGGAAAATCACTTCTTTGTGGGTTGTAACTTCCGGCAAGTGCGGTGGCTCCGATTTCATCTAAAATATACCTCATGCGAAGTTCCAATGGTTTTTTGTTTCCAGATGTAGCACCCTGAAATAACTTACTGAATACCTCCTTAGGAGATATCTCACTTGGGAAATTATCTTTGTATTCTTCGTATCTCTCTAAATAACCCTTAAATTTAGCTTTATGAGAATCGCTCGTAAAAACTGCGGTTCTTGATTTGACTAACTCAGTCATAACTTCGTTATCAATACCCGGAAATTCAGTATTTAAAAACGGAAGAAGTTTTTTCCTGTCACGCAGGATTTCTTCCAATGTGCCTTCATGGCTTTGTTCGGTACCATTTCGATTAATATAACTAAACGAAACCATACTGGTTGGAGAACGTAATAGCTTGAGAAGCCTTAAGGTATTTCCGTACAATACATCGTATTCCTGATATTTTTTAGCATACTTTGAAAGAAGGTTATCAACTCCTGAATTCTGAGGATCATTACCAAACTTCTCGATATTGTCGTAGTACATTTTCAGCATTTCTGATGGCCTGCCAAGTTTTTCACATGCAAACCCAACTTTTTCAGTCGCCTCAGATACCCTAGCACCTTCCTGATTGGAATAACTTGCCTGGTAGTCCCTGTATAGTATTTCCACATTGGAATAGGTCTCGAATGTGGCTAATTCAAAAAGCTCCTCGAAATCCAACCCGCCATCCTTATCCAAATCAAAATGATCAAAGGGTTTTGTGGTGTTTAAATCTGCACCTGCAAATTCTTGCTTTTGAAGAATCTCGTCTTTGTTTTTATCAAAGGTGTAGTAAAAATTAACAATGCCTTCTGGGTTTTCAGCAACTCTTTCAAGCAAGCCACCTTCGTTGAAAGTAGCATCAGAAATGAGTCCTATATCCTGGGAGCTTTTACGGACCAATGAGTAGTTCTTGCGTGCATTTGTTATTTGTTCAAAGTTGGGTTGATCATCAGGATTTACCTCACTGATCGATAAATCTCCCAGGCTAAGATATACTTCTGCTACGAGATTATCATTTGGATAATCCATCACAAATTGTTCAAACAGTCGCATAGCATTTTTATTATCCTTTGAACCTTGAAAAGCGACGGCCAAACGGAAGGTCGCATCTTTGGCATAATCTTCGTCTGGATAAAACCTGGCTCTTGCTCCGTTTTGCCACTTTTCATTAATCGAATCTTTTCCAAGTGAGACTACTTTTCCTCCTCCTGTTTTATCAGTTATCTTCCAACTTGCCCCGTCAAACCACATCGAAAAACCTTCTTGATTCTCATACACGGGTTTACCGTTCTTTTCTTCTCCTGTAGGTAAATAAACGCCATTAGGGTTGGGAATGATTTTCTTTTCCTTTTTCTCTACAACGAGTTCCTCTTTTACAATTGGCCCTGGGTCATCTGAGGTTGTTGTGGTCTCAGAAGTTGTTTTTTCGCTTGAATCTTCGGTTTGCCCATCGCCCCCACAAGAAGAAACAGACAAGCATCCTGTAATAAGGAGTGGTAGAATAAGGAGTCGCAAATAGTACATGATAATTATTCTCCTGCCTCGCCTGCATCATCGTAGGTGGAGAGCCCACCATCATCCAATGGCAATCCTTCTACATTAACTCCCACCACTGCAGAAAGCATAGGCTTCGCTTCTTCAAAACGACCCGTTGCCAAAAGTGCAAGTCCACTCATGTAATGAGCTGTAGCCATCCCGGGGCTATTTCTAAAATCTGGGCGATTTACAAAACCTTTTGAGGGATTCATTTCTCCATTTTCGTAACCTGCGAATTTTTCTAACAGTTCTTCATATTTACGATTCCTGAAATAAACTGCCCCCATCATATTAACAAAATCTTTAGCATATTTATGATCAGGCATAACGGTCAGAAAATCGTCACATAACAGGAAAAATCTTTGGTAGTATTGGGCAGACTGTTCTTTGGCTTTTTTTGCACGGTCTTTATCAACTGTTGACATCGCTGATCGTAGACTAAGCGCTAATTCCCAGGTGGTGTCTGCCTGCAGCCGATAGGCATTACACATAATAAAGGTCACATCAGCCCGGAATTTTTTCCATTCTTTATTCTTCAGGTATAACTCGCCTAATTCGATTGATTTTTCTCTAAACTTTACGGTATTAGCGGAAGCAAAAGCTGCATACAGAAAATTTTCGACCATTTCATGCTCAGGAAAATCATTGTAAAGCCAATAGAATCCCCAAAATGACTCCCAGTCTCTTTTAGTCGCCTGAAAATTGTCGGACTTACGCCACCTTAATATTGTAGTGAAAGATGGAGTATCCGATGCCTGCTTGAGATGCCCTCTTGCACTGGTAGCTTTCATGGCCAGCTCATTCATTTTCTCCTTAAGAATTTCAAGCCTACGCCCCGGCATGCCTTGCCCTCTAATTTTAATAAATTGCTCAAGCCGGTTCAACTCAGTCTCCAACCTTTTCAATCGCTCTGTATAATACGCCACAATTTCCTCAGTGGTCATAGTAAGCGAATAAAAGAGGGAAGCTTCGACATGCCTCTCCTCCCCTTTAAGTTGTTGAGCGCCCTGCATAAGGTTAACATTCAATCTCAAGTCATAGCGAGCAGGTGTGTCACCGGATAGGCGCGGAAGTAATGGAAAAACTTCATTAATTCGCTTTGTTTGCACGAACATTTCCGTAAGGCAGGACACCGCATAGGCAGCACGGTCTTCATCTTTTGCACTATCAGCAAACTTAAGTAATTCCTTGAAAGCGGATTCCCCTTTTTCCCAATCTTGTTCAATATGGTAACATTGAGCTTTGCCATAGTACAAATCAAGCAGTTCGCTGCGCTTGAGAATTTGCTTACGATACGGTTGCTGTGGATCCAATAGAGTCTCAATGACCCGTGCGGCTTCTTTCCAATCCTGCAATGAGCGTAAACAGTCGGTTCTTTTTTGCATAGCCATAACGGCTTTTGGATCCTTCGGAAATTTTTCAGCGAAAAAACCAAATGCTTTGGCACCTTTTACAATAAAATCTTTGTCTCCAGTCTTAGCGAAACTTTGCAGATAACCTACTCCCCTAACAAAACCAAACTGCTGAAGAATTTTCTCAACAGCAGGATCTTTCTCATCTTCGAACCTGATCTCGAGTTCATCAAGAAAAGGGGATGCTCCTGCAAAGTCTCCTTTTCCAATCATACTTTGGGCAAGCTCGATGATTTGCCTCAGAGGCATATCTGCTGGGTTTTGCCCCAAAACAGCACAGGAAAAAACTGTCGATAATAGAAAGCAGATTAGAGGCTTGTTTAAAAAACGAGTCATAAGGTAGGGTAAATTTTATTAAAGATACATGGGTCAATCCCGCAAGACTATTTTTGCGTTATTCAAACTGGTTAAGATTCTTACAATGGTGAAACACAGCATGGACATTCTAAAACCCAGTGATCAACGCCAACTTTTTTCCAAACGGATTCTGCTTGGATGCTCTCCTGGTAATTGGTTGCTGATACACGATGGCCATACGCACAACCTTCCGGGGGATTTATTGGGGAAGGAATATCGCCTGGGATAATTAATTTTTCTCTTTTCAGAGAAGGATCAGGGATAGGAATTGCTGAAAGTAAGGCCTGCGTGTAAGCATGCTTGGGGTTTGAATAAATCTCACTGGAGGGTCCCATTTCAACCATCTTACCTAAATACATAACCGCAATGATGTCAGATATGTGCTTTACCACAGCTAAGTCATGAGCAATCAGCAAATATGATAGCCCAAGATCTTGCTGCAGGGACATTAAAAGATTCAAAACTTGGCTCTGCACAGAAACATCAAGGGCAGAAACTGGTTCATCCAGCACTAAAAATTCCGGATTTAACGCAAGGGCACGGGCAATTCCAATCCTTTGCCTTTGTCCGCCTGAAAATTCAAAAGGGTACCGCCTGGCTGAGCTGGCGGGAAGACCAACTTGCTCCAGCAATCGCTCTACCCTTTTTAACCGACTCCCTTTATCTCCGATGCGATGAATATCCATTGGTTCCTGCACCATTGCACCCACTGTCATTCTGGAATTCAAAGATTCTGCAGGGTCCTGAAAGACCATCTGTACGGATTTTCGATACTCAGTCAAACCTTCACCCGGTACTAATAACCTACCCTTAAAAAATAACTCGCCCGCTGTCGGCTTAACCAGTTGAACAATCGATTTAGCTAAAGTAGATTTCCCGCAACCTGACTCACCCACAAGTCCAACGGTTTGCCCCTTGCTAATGGAAAAGCTAACCCCATCCACTGCCTTACATGCACCAATTGCTTTCTTAAAAACTCCACCCCGAACCGGAAAGTGAACCCGAAGGTTTTTAACCTGAAAAAAATCTTCTTCAGCATTCATAATTCTACACAAACCGGGCAAGCTTCAACCCAGTGACCCTCCGAAACTTCTCTCATTGGGGAACGCTCACTAAGCTGAGCTTCCGTGTGCTCCCTGCCACTCCTTGGCCCAAAACGGCAGCCATTATTTAAGTCCAATAAACTTGGAACAATTCCCTCAATTGTTCTTAATTTTTTTTTGGGTGTACCATCCAAACGCGGAATCGAATCTAGCAAGTCCTGGGTATACGAGTGTTTTGGCTGGGCAAAAATTTTGCGAGTTGATCCCTTTTCAACAATTCTACCCGCGTACATCACACAAACCTCATCACATGTTTCTGCAATTACGCCAAGATCATGGGTTATTAAAAGTATGGACGAGCCTGATTTTTTTTGTAAATTTTTGAGCAAATCGAGAATTTGGGCCTGAACGGTGACATCCAAGGCAGTAGTAGGCTCATCAGCAATAATCAGTTTTGGCTGGCATGCCAAAGCCATCGCAATGACAACTCTTTGCCGCATACCGCCGGATAATTGGTGCGGGTATTCATGTACCCTGTTTTCGGGCGATGGAATGCCAACAGCATCAAGCATCTGGATCGAGTTCAACCATGCTTGATGGTCTGTAATGTTTTTATGTATATTAAAAACTTCACTAAGCTGTGCACCAATTTTCTGTACGGGATTCAACGCATTCATTGGTTCCTGAAAGATCATACCTATTTGATTCCCTCGAACTTCCCTCATCTTTTCCGGACTAAGATTAAGGAGATCGATACCATTAAAATTTACTTTCCCCGAAATAACCTTCCCCATTGGCTTTGGAAGTAAGCGCATAATCGAATAAGCGGTGACGCTTTTCCCGCATCCAGATTCCCCAACCAAACCAACAGTCTTTCCCGAAAAAACATCAAAGTCCACTCGATCAAGGGCCGTGACTTCACCTTCATCCGTCGAGAAAGAGACCGATAAATCGGTTACACTTAGTAAAGGTTTTGCAATCTGGTCTTTCATACTGTGAGCAACTTAAAACTTCAATTAGACTTATAGTCTTCGTAAACCCGAATGGTAGGATCCTTGGAAACGGGCGAACTATCTTTCATTGCATTTACTATTTTTTCTTTTTTATCCTGATCTATCCAAAAAACTTGGAACTCTTCATAATCTCTCGATTCTTTTGGGCCCCAATTTTCTGGAAAACTGACCCAATTCCAGTGCCCTATTCTAAGCCAAGGCTTCTTCCATGCCGGAACCCACACAGCATGGTCGTGAATCATCTCGCTCAATTGATGTGCCATTTCAGTAATTCGGTCAAGATCTTCCTCGTCACGATACTGATCAATCAAATGATCAATTTTCTGAACGGCTGTCTGGGTGAAATTATTTGTACTAACTTTGGTTGTAAGCTTCTGCTTTAAAGAACCATCCGGCGTATATTTTGAATCACCGCCTTCTTCATATGCATTATCGGAATGATAGGGTTCCCAAAATCTTGGAAAAAGTTCTACGAATGAATTAAATGCAGAAAAAACAACCTGATGGTTTTTCTCATTGGCTGCTTTCCATGATGCGGTTGGTTCAAGTATTTTAAGTTTCATTTCAAGACCTGCTTTTTTTGCCTGCTCTTTAAGCACCACCAGCACATCCTCAAAATGTCTATAACCGGTAAGTACTTCTACAGCTAGACGCTCCCCATTTGAATTTACTAAAATACCATCCCCTCCCCTTTTTTTGTATCCTGCTTTAGCAAAGAATTCCAATGCTTTATCTACGGAAAACTCCCTCGCTTTCAACGTGGGATGAGAACGGTCTCCATATCCATCAGCGACCGTATTCATTCGAACAAAATCTCCTCTGAAAATCTTCTCTAATACCATATCAAAATTCATGGCATGATGAAAACCGATCCGTACATTTAAATCATTAAACGGGGGACGCTGTGAATTTATCCTTAAAGCATACGATGGAGGTGGAGTCTGATTAAAAAATGTCACTTTGGAGAGATAACCATTGGTGACCAATCGATGCTCATTGGGAAGTTTGTCGTACCAAAATTCAGTCTTTGCCAACCCGAACATATCGATACCACCCTTCAGAAAAACTTCAAACGCTTTGTTATAATCCCTAATCACGCTGACCTTTATTTTATCGGGATTAAATCTGTACCTAAAGAAAGGTTTTTTATCTGCCCACCAATCTTTTTGGCGAACTAAAGTAACGGATTTCCCCTTATCTATATTCTCTGGCAATGCCTCATAGGCTCCTGTAGTTGGCTCCGGATCCCATTGATATTTACTTAGAAACTCACCATCCAGCTCGCCATAAAAGTGCTCAGGTTTTGCCCGAATTGAAACTCGCTCCACGATGTCCGGTTTAGCTTTGTAAAAAGTAATGGACAGAGTCTCATCATCATAGAGGGTTACTCTCTGGAATTTATCTTTTCCGTAAAAATCATTGTACCAAGGTGCCTGAATATGCTTACTTCTCATGAAATAAAAGAAGAAGAAAAAATCAGAAACTTTTACTTTTTCTCCATCACTGTATCGAGCATTCGGATCCAACCTGAAATAAACGGTTTTTCCGTCTTCACCTACCGCCCAGGAATTAGCTAATCCAGGAAAATATCCATCTGAATTCGGGTGCGGATGAACTAGGCTAAGAACATTGTAATCAAGCAAGTAGCTTCGAAAAGCCCCATTTGCATCGGGTCCGATAGTTCGTAAGGTTCTTGGAAAATCTCTCATGAAAACCTCCCAGGTGCCTCCTTTTTGGGCGGCGGTAGAGGAAAATTCTGTTTCCTCACTTCCATCCATCCATTTAAGAGTCAGAGGAATCTTATCGGATGTAAGGATCTTAAAACAGTCCGAATTTTTAGAATAAAATTCCAAAACTTCTTCTGAACAGTCTACAAGTAAAGGGTGGGGGTTTCCTGCTTTATCTGTAATGCCTGACTGAGAACCGGAGTCTTGGTTGCTTATCAAAAGAGGAGATCCCCCTTTCATCTGCTTCGCAAATTCCACTGCAAATTCTTTTCCAAATTCCCTGGCAAGTTCACGGACAAATTCTCGATCAAAAGTTTTCCCTTCATTATTCTGCGGAGTATTCTTGGCAGGGCTTTTCTCTCGAGGAGGCTTCAACTTGGGATTATCACAACTTTGAGTCGATAAACTTATAAAAAGTACGACGAGAATATTTAAGTATGTATAGATTTTCATATCATTCGTAAGTGGAGAATTTTTTGGGATCAAAAGCTTCCCGTACAGCTTCTCCAATAAAAGTAACAAGGGTTAAAGTTAGGACGAGTGAAGCAACCGTGTAAATCACGATCCATGGAGCAGTTCTAAGATTGCTTACGCCTTGTTTAAGGAGCTCACCCCAACTTGGAGTGGGTGGGGGCAAACCATAACCAAGGAAATCAAGTGCAGTTATAGAAGAAATAGCTGCCGCAATGGTAAAAGGAGCAAATGTAACAAGCGTAGAAATTACATTGGGTAAAAGATGCTTAAGAATGATTCGAAGAGGGCTCGCCCCAATAACTTTCGCCGCGGATATATAATCTCGGGATTTTTCCCGGTAAACGGAAGCTCGTATGTAATAAGTCATTCCAGTCCATGAAAAAAGAACCATGATAATAAGGAGCGAAGATACCTGCCATCCGACTCCCCACCAACCAGGCATAACGGATACGAGAATAATGACCATGTATAGAAAAGGAACATTCGCCCAAATCTCAACAAACCTCAGCCCCAACATATCGATTTTGCCCCCCAGGTAACCCATCAGACTTCCAATAGTAATAGCAATTAAATAAGTAAGTACTAAATATCCAATGGCAAAGGTCATTGCTATGCGAAAACCGTAAAGAAGGCGGGCTAAAATATCACGTTCCGTTTTATCCGTTCCGCAAAAATGGCTCCTTTTTAAACTTGGGGAAGAAAATCCGGTTGAACTGGCATCCCTGTAATCCATTTCGTATGGATCATAGGGAATCAAAGGCATAAGGATCCAATTTCTAGACTCCTTCTCTTCAAATCGTTTCTGAAGCTCCCGATAATCCACTTCGTACTCATATCCCAACCCAAATTGTTTACCACTGTATTGCTTCCCATAGGTGGGAAAAAATAATTCATTATCATATGAAACAATAAGCGCTCTTTTATTGACAAATAATTCTCCAGCTAAACTAAAGACATAAAGGCTGACTAAAATGATGAACGACCAATAACCACGTTTTATCGAGCGAAATCGGCGAAGCTTTTTTAAGGTAAGTGGATTGAGCTGAATCATCTGATTATTCAAAGCGTACCCGGGGATCAACCATTGCCACCAAAGCGTCTGAAATAATATTACCTAGTAGCATCAGAGTTGCCGAGAGTGTTAAGATTCCCATTACAACCGGATAGTCCCGGTCGATTACCGAATTAAAACCAAGCAAACCAAAGCCATCGATATCAAAAATTGTTTCAATCAAGAAAGATCCAGTGACAAATAAAGTTACCTGATGCCCAACGTTTGTAGCAAGAGGTACCAGTGAATTTCGCAGTGCATGTTTACGAACTGCATTTTTAAATGAAACTCCTTTTGCCATAGCCGTTCGAACATAATCAGCTGAAAGGTTATCCATAAGATGGTTCTTCATCAACATTGTCACAAAAGCAAAGCCTCCAATTAAATAGCAACAAAGGGGCTGAACCGTGTGAGAAATTAAATCACCGATTTTGCCAACTACTGATAGATCATCGAAATTATCGCTCACTAATCCACCCATTGGTAGCAAATCTAGATTTACTGATAAAAAAAGGAGCAGAAGAGACCCTAAGGCATAACCGGGTACTGCATAGCCTACAAAAATTAATACGGATGTAAGATCATCAGAAAACTGTTTATGGCGAACGGCTTTGTAAACGCCAAGTGGGATGCATACCAGATAGGTGATTATAAAAGTGAGTAATCCAAAATAGGTGGAAATAGGTAATCTTTCGGCAATAACTTCAAGAACAGGCTCTCCGTAGCGAGTTGACTGCCCGAAGTTACCCTGAAAAACACCCTCATAACGAGTCATAAATAGCTCAGCTACAGGCTTGGAACTACTGTCGTCGGAATCTCTTTTACGCATGCGAACACTCCAACTGCCAAGTAATTCATCCAAATTTTCAATCGTTACCTTTGCGTCACCACTTCTGAGCAGGGTAACACTTTCTCTAGCTCCTTGTATCCAGGGCTCCTTTTGATTAGCTTCCAATCCGTCAATTTCTCCGTCACGATTTTGGTCTATTTCCTCAAACTTCACATACCTTGAAATATGTTTAGGTATTTCATGCCACTGAACATAACCATCCATATTCCAATCGAGCTCTGAAATATGAAAATCTGGGATCCTGATCCTTTCTGACAAAGAAATTTCATCATTAATAAAATTAATTTGTCGAAATTCGGTTTCCCGCGGAAGAACTCCTAGCCAGATCAGATAAGCTTGCCAATGAGGCTTATCAAATCCGTACAAGCGTTTCATCTGCTCCATCTGATCCTTGGAGAGAGCTTGATCAGAGCCGAGTGCTTGCCCGCCACCACCATCTTGCGAAACCTGCTGCATTTGCATCATAGCCTGCTCAAGAGGGCCTCCAGGAGCCAAACGGGTAATCGCAAATACCAAAACACTGATTCCGAACAAGGTCGGCGGAATCAATAACATCCTTCTTAAAAAATAATCACGCATGAATTATCCTTAATTCCTATGCACAGTCTCCCTATTGTTCAAAGTCAAACGACGAAAAACTCTACGATGCTCAAATGCTTTTGCTTGCCATGAGGGTGCGGGTGAACACTTTTTGAAAGATCAGAATTTATAATCCATCAATAAAATCTTTTTTAAGGCTTACCCACATTGGGTATTTAATCGTCTTTGGAATATTGATGAGTTCTTGCACTGCACCAAATAATGTAGAGCAAGCATTAGGTGATAAAATCTTACACTTCGGATTGGGAGCCGAGCCTCAGTACCTTGACCCGCATCTGGCAAGCAGTGTATCGGCTCATAATGTAATTATCGCATTAATTGAAGGACTGGTTAGTGAAGATCCAAAAACTTTAAAACCTGTACCGGGGGTGGCGGAAAGGTGGGAAATTTCAGAAGATGGCCTGGTCTACACTTTTCATTTTAGAAAAAATGCAAAATGGAGTAACGGTGACCCTGTAACAGCCAATGATTTTGTTTATTCTTATCGAAGGATTCTCAACCCAAATCTCGCATCCCAGTATGCCAGCATGCTGCACGGGTTGAAAAATGCACGAAGATACCATAGAGAAGGCACTTCATGGGAAGAGGCAAATGTGGGGGTTGTCGCGATAGATGAGCATACGCTGCAACTTACATTGGAAAATCCAACGCCTTATTTTTTAGAACTTTTGAATCATTACAGCTGGTTTCCTGCTCACCCCCCAACCATCGAAAAATTTGATGCCTTTGCAAAACAGGGAACCTCTTGGACCCGACCAGGAAACTATGTCGGGAATGGACCTTTTGTTCTTTCAGATCACAAAGTAAACTCCGTAATTGAAGTAACCAAGAACCCCAATTATTGGGATGCTGATACCGTCTCCTTAAACAAAATTCGATTCTATCCGATTGAAAGTGCTGATACTGAAGAGCGGGCTTTTAGGTCTGGCTTCCTACATCTTACGCAAACCGTATCTCCAGACCGGATTGATTACCTGAAAGAGAATTATCCTGATTTAATACATTTTGAATCCTATTTGGGTACTTACTTTTATCGCTTCAATTTAGACAAAGCTCCATTTGATGATGTGAGAGTAAGGCTAGCCTTCAACTTAGCCACAGACCGAAAAGCCATCGTTGAAAAAGTCACGAAAGGGGGCCAAACTCCTGCGGTATGCTTCACACCCCCTGAAACTGGTGGATTCACACCCAAAGCCCGGTTTAAATTTGATCCCGATAAAGCAAAAGCTTTACTTCAAGATTATTTAAATGATAAAGGCCTCAAGAGCTTTCCAAAGATAGAATTAAAATATAACACTTCAGAAGGACATAAAAAAGTCGCTGAAGCATTACAGGGAATGTGGAAAGAAAATCTCGGCGTGGAAATTCAGCTTCTGAATATGGAATGGAAAGTATTTTTATCCACCATCGCAAAGCGCGATTTTTCCATCGCCCGGGCCGGATGGATTGGTGACTATGTCGATGCAAATACATTTCTACATATGTGGCGAACCGAAGACGGGCACAACAATACAGGATGGTCAAATGCCAGATATGATGAATTACTGGATTTAGCTGCGAGAGAATCTAATGCCACTAGGAGGTTTTCATTATTTGATGAATGTGAAAAATTACTTTCAGAACACGCACCCATTCTGCCCATTTACTTTTATGTACATGTGACCCTCCGCAGTCCTACTGTTAAAGGCTGGCACCCCACCCTTTTGGATCATCATCCTTATAAATATGTTCGCTTACTGAAAGGAAAAGAATAATAGAAATGTCTAAATTCATTCTACTTAGAATTCTTCAGGCAATTCCCACCCTTTTAGTTATTGCTACCCTTACTTTTTTTATGACAAGAATGGCACCGGGTGGTCCATTTGATTCTGAAAAAAATATACCAGCTGAAATCAAAGCGAAATTAGAGTCTCACTTTGGTCTAGATAAACCCCTGCATGAGCAATATTTTTTATATCTCCAAAATCTCCTACATGGCGACCTCGGTCCATCCTTCAAATATATGGGGTGGGAAGTTTCTGAATTAATTGCCAAAGCATTTCCAGTATCTGCTCAGCTCGGACTGCTTTCTTTGGGCATTGCCTTACTTTTAGGCTTACCCACAGGTATAATTGCCGCTCTTCGCAAAAATTCAAAATATGATTACCTGTTAATGACGATTGCGATGATCGGAATTTGTTTACCCACATTTGTCTTGGGTCCCCTATTGATTTTGATCTTTTCTTCTTGGCTTGGCTGGCTTCCCCCGCTCGGGTGGTATGCATTATCAGATATGTTTCTGCCATCTCTCACCCTAGGGCTTTTCTATGCGGCTTACATTGCCCGACTTACGCGGGCCGGCATGCTTGAAACTTTAAATCAGGACTACATACGAACGGCAAGAGCCAAGGGAGCCTCTCCCTTACGAGTAATTTCAAGGCATGCGTTAAAAGGTGGATTGCTTCCTGTGGTCACATTTTTAGGACCAGCTTTTGCAGGACTGATAAGTGGTTCCTTTATTATTGAAAGTATTTTCTTCATTCCTGGCCTTGGGAAATTTTTTGTGACTGCTGCCTTCAATCGTGACTACACCATGGTTTTAGGAACCGTGCTCTTCTATGCCTGCTTAATTATTATTTTAAATCTGATTGTCGATGTCATTCAAGCTACCCTGGATCCAAGATCCCGAAACCTATGAGTATCGAGTCTGCCAAAGCCAAGGAACTAGTTTCTGAAAACCCGGGAGAATCTTCCCTGTGGGGCGATGCATGGATCAGACTTCAAGCCAATCGACTCGCGACGGTTAGTCTCTTCTTTTTTGTATTGATTACAGTTATTACAATCATCGGACCAGAAATACTTTCTCTTGAATATGATCAGCAGGATCTAGATAATACTTTTTCTGCACCTAATTCCTCACATTTTTTTGGTACAGATAATCTGGGTCGCGACTTATTCGCTCGGGTTCTTCATGGAGGCAGAATTTCTCTAGCAGTTGGATTTCTCGCAACCGCAGTTTCACTGGTCATCGGAGTTGCTTATGGCACGATGTCTGGATACCTGGGAGGAAAAACTGATGCGTTACTGATGAGGGTCGTAGATATTCTCTACTCCTTACCATTTACCATTTTTGTAATTTTACTAATGGTTCTATTCGGCAGAAACTTCATCCTTTTATTTATTGCAATTGGTGCGGTTGAGTGGCTCACCATGGCACGTATAACCCGAGCTCAAACTTTAAGTTTAAAAAAAGCGGAATTCATAGAAGCTGCACGAGCCCTTGGGTATTCTCATTATCGGATCGTTGCCCGCCACATACTTCCAAATCTACTTGGACCTGTAATTGTCTATGCTACGCTTACTGTACCTGCAGTTATGCTACTTGAGGCAGTTTTAAGCTTTTTAGGATTGGGAGTTCAGGCACCGATGAGTTCATGGGGTAGTTTAATTAAAGAGGGTTCTGAAAAAATGGATATTGCTCCATGGTTAATTTTATTTCCAGGTATTTTCTTCTCCCTCACTCTTCTCGCACTGAATTTTCTCGGAGATGGATTACGGGACGCCCTCGACCCAAAATCAGCAAAAGAATAATGGACTTTCTCGAAATCAGAAATTTGAAAACCTATTTTCACTTGCGCTCTGGGACAGTCCGTGCGGTGGATGATATTTCCTTCAGTATTAAAAAAGGTGAAATTGTTGGAGTGGTGGGTGAGTCAGGCTCTGGGAAATCAGTGACTTGCCATACTATGCTTGGCTTACTTCCTCAACCACCTGCAAGTGTAGAAGGAGGGAGTATCTACTTTAAAGAAGATGACCTCATTAACTTACCTAAAGCGGCAATACGGGCAATAAGGGGTAAAAAAATATCGATGATTTTTCAGGACCCAATGAGTTGCCTGAATCCGTACATGAATATCCTCGAACAAGTTTCTGAACCGCTCTTGATTCACCATGGAGTATCTAAGGAGCAAGCCGAGAAGGATGCAATTGAGATGATGAAGAAAGTTGGGATTCGGGACGCTGAAAAAAGAGCTGAGTCTTTTCCCCATGAATTTTCTGGTGGAATGCGCCAACGGGTAATGATTGCAATGGCACTAATCACAAAGCCAGACCTCTTACTTGCAGATGAACCAACCACTGCACTTGATGTCACGGTTCAGGCAAAAATTTTAAAGATTCTAAAATCCTTACGCGAAGAAATAAATGTTTCGGTTCTTTTTATCACCCATGATCTAGGAGTTGTGGCAGAAATTGCAGATCGAATCGTAGTTATGTATCGCGGGAAGATCGTAGAAGAAGGTACAGCGTTTGATATTTTCAACAAGCCTAAGCATCCTTATGTGAAAGGTCTTCTTGCCTGCCGACCAACCTTAGACTGTCAGTACCGAACATTACCTACAGTCGATGACTTTGTTGAATCTATTGAAAAACCTAATGGTGAGGTTGAAGTTAAAGAACGGCCCGATGTTGAAAAAATTCTTCGGAACTTAAAAGACCATGAGGATTCAATCCGTGATTTACCTTCTTCACAAAAAGAACCTCTAGTTGAAGTAGAAAATCTCAAAGTACATTTCAATGCATCAGGTGGTTTCTTCAGAAACCAACAGAATCAAGTGAAAGCAGTCGATGGAATAGAATTAACCATCAATAAAGGGCAAACCCTCGGGCTTGTCGGAGAATCTGGTTGTGGGAAAACAACCGCAGGGAGGGCCATCCTTCACCTAGTCCGCCCAACTACCGGGAGAGTAAACTATGACGGGCAAGAACTTGGAATGCTTACGCAGGCAGAGCTACTTAGGTATCGCAAGAAAATGCAAATCATATTCCAGGATCCTTACGCTTCACTCAATCCAAGACTGACAATAGAGCAAACATTGATTGAACCACTCGTGGTCCATCAAATAGGTAATAATCGAGGTGACCGTAAGGAACGGGTGGTTACTTTACTCGAAGAAGTTGGCCTTTGTTCGGAGCACCTTCTGCGATATCCGCACGAATTCTCGGGAGGGCAGAGGCAACGAATTTGCGTAGCCCGTGCTCTAGCAGTGGAGCCGGAATTTATAGTTTGCGATGAATGCGTCTCTGCAATGGATGTATCCGTGCAAGCACAGGTCCTGAATCTTCTTCGGGAATTACAGGATAAAAGGCAGCTTACTTACCTTTTTATTTCTCATGACCTGTCAGTTGTAAAATTTATATCCGATGAAGTTGCGGTTATGAATGCCGGTAAAATTATCGAATTTGGATCCGCAAAGGAACTTTATGCAAATCCGAAGCAAAAATATACTCAAGAATTAATCGATTCGATTCCTTCTTACGATGGTATATAGATTAGATTTTTTAGAGATCCTAGTCATTAACTATACTTCAAATCTTTTTAGGTAAAAAGTATATTACTTTAAAATTCCTAATCGTTCGCCCGAAAAGAGGAATTGTTGTGCGAGACCCGCAAACTCTCCAAAATGAATTTTAGCAAAATGAATTTTGTGTGGAGATTTCCAACCATTTAGGAAATATCTCTTTTCCAAACTTTTCTCGATCCATGTATCCATCGGGAATGCCTCAAGAAACATTCCCCCAAACAGTAATGCACAATCTGCAACTTTCTCCCCGACTCCCGGTAATCTTAAAAGTTCCACTTTCGCATCTTCGTAACAACTAGACTGTACGGCTTGTAACCAGTTTGGTTGGCTTACAATGATCTGAGCCGTTTGGGCCACATACTTTGCCCGGTATCCAAGTTTCAGTGACCTGAGATCCTCCTCCGATACTTCTGCCAGTTTAGCCCACCCTGGAAATGAAAATATTCCCGGAAAAAGCTCCTTTCCATAGCGTTCACAAACAGCAGTTCCAATAGCTTGTATTTGAGGAATACTCTTGGCAGAACTTAATAAGAAATAAAATAAAGTTTGGCCAAGTGGTTGTCTTAAAATCCTTAATCCACTTAGCTGTTTTACGCATTTACCGAGTACAGGATCTGATCTCCAAGGCAGTTGATCTAGCTTTTGCTGATAATCCTGATCCAGCCAAAAGTAATTTTCAACACATTTAGTCTTAACTGGATTAATTCTTTCACATCGCCAAAAAATCTCACTTTCTTCCCACTTGCATTCAATAACTGAATCACCAATTTTCCCTCTCCAATATAGATCTGACAAGGATTCCCAATCAAAGCATTGACCGCCTTGAAGGGTCTCCTTGAGACTAAGTTTAGAAAAACCATGCCCATCCTTGAAAGTGTGCCAAGGACCCCAAAATCCGTTTCTATTCAAATTGTTTTAGTGTGACCACAGGGAACTTTTTTCTACAAATATACTTTTCTCTTCCGACCCTGTGATTTGAATTTTCCAAGCTACTAATCGCATATTTGATTCCCCCCAATCCTTACCTGTCAAACCAAGCAAAATCTTTTGTTTTCCTTTTAAATCATTTGGGATTGTGAAAACATAGCTTCGCGATTGAGGGTCAGTTGAATCAATCACATCCAACTTAATTGTATTTCCTTTTTGAGTGGAGGTACGATCCAAAATTACAGGAAGGTAAAAATACAATCCTGACCTATCATCTGGGGAAGAGCGAAGAACTAAATTATTACCCGTGTATTCTTTGCCTGAAAAATATTCAGCTATGCGAAGAAAGTCTTCGTTTGAGCAATATTTAACCTGGACTTTTAATGAGTCCGATTCGTTACCAAGAAGAACGCAGTTTAGTGAAGGCAATGCAGGCAGAGCAAAGAAAAGCAAAGCAAGCAATTGCGTACGCCCGCTCATGGTTCAGTAATCTCCCTTATTCTTTTGGGTCTTCAGGTGAAGATTCTTTGGTACTAGATTCAGCTACTTCAGGCGTAACATCAGGACCTAAAACATCTTCTGTTTTTGCTTTTTCAGCAACAGGCTCAGGCTTTGCAGCTGGAGCAGCTTTTTTACGCACAGTAGCTTTCTTCGCAGTTGACTTCGTCTTCTTTGAGTTACTTTGCTTTGCTTCATTAAGTACCGCCTTGCGTCTTGCAAGGTAAGCGGTGCGTCTACGACGCTTGACTAGTTTCTTGTATTGTTTGCCCATAGGATGAGTAAATAAATAGATTAATTTGTGGCCGGTGACAAGGCAATGCTTACGATTTAAGAAATTGCTACCGGGACTCCGCTTTTTGCAGACTCATAAGTGGCATCAATTATTTTCATTAAAGCCAACGCTTGACTCGGAGAATTTAGCGGTTCTTCTTCATCACTAATGGATCGAACAAAATTTTCTGCTGAGCGAATCCGACCCATATCCTCATTATCTTCAGTAATAATACTACGATTAACCGAACGCCCATGTTCCTGAACATATAATTCGCAATCATCGATTGCAGTTTCATCCAAACCATCCGATCCGAATAAACGTCGAATCATTCCTCCGGCTTTCTTTCCCTGAAAGGTTACTGAAACTTCTTCTCTTTTATTCATTTCAGCCCAGGAAATTTGGAAATTTAAAACTTGTCCAGTTTCAAACTTCACAAAGCCATGAGCGGCACTTTCCACATCAGTTACTCCATCAGCAACATCAGGTATACCCCAGGGGCCTTTAAAACCTTTATTTTCGATAAAATCATTGAATGTCTGAGCGAGCACATGAGTAGGATTAGGATAATCCATATAATAAAGAGCCAAATCCACCATATGCAAAAGATCAATCAAAGGACCACCACCTGACATTTCTTTATTTGTAAACCATCCACCGAATCCAGGAATTCCAGTTCGTCTTATCCATTTTGCTTGAGCAGAATTGATTTGCCCGACTTCACCTGCCTCAATGTATTTTCGTAACGCATAGGATTCCGGTCTTGCTCGATTATTGAAATTAAACATCAGAGTCTTGCCTGCACTTTCTGAAGCTTCTTTCATTTCATTTACCTCGGCAGCATTTAATGCGGGAGGCTTTTCGCAAAATACATGTTTTCCAGCTTGCAATACCTGTAAAGCTAATGGCCGGTGAGTACGATTAGGAGTAATAATACTAATCGCATCCAGGTCGGATAATTCATTCAGCATTTTAGCTGAATCTGAAAAGACATGAGGCACGCCATACTCTTTCGCTGCAGTCTTGGCCGCAGCTTCATTCATATCGCAAATCGCAACCAGCTCGCCTCCTCCTGCTCGGAAGCCTGCAGCATGGTATTGAAGCATTCCGCCTGCACCTATAATTCCAATTTTTTTACTCATAATTGATTACTACTTGGGAATACTGGGAAACTTTACCCATTTTTCTTTCGAATTTGAACTCTTAACCACTGTTTCAATAAATGCCATTCCAATAATACCATCTTTTATATCGGGAAAATCATAACCAGACTTTCTCGGATACTTGCCCGCTACTTCATCTGCGATGGCAACAGAAGCTGCATTATAAACATTTGCAAAAGCCTCTATAAAACCTTCGGGGTGCCCAAAGGGGATGCGGGTATTTTCAGCAGCTTGTCCAGTAACATAATCATTCCCACGACGCCATACTTGACGAGGTGCACGAGCATCTTTGACTATCAGATCATTTGGTTCCTCCTGGTGCCATTCAATTGATTTTTTGGTGCCATACACCCGAATATTCAAATCGTTTTCATCTCCGTTTGAAACTTGTGAAGCATAAATAATTCCACGAGCACCTCCTTTGAAGCGAACCAATACATTGCCATCGTCGTCTAAATTGCGACCCGGAATATTAACCGAAAGATCAGCACACAAACGATCAATTTCCAAGCCTGTTATATAATGAACCAAATTTTCTGCATGAGTACCTATATCGCCCATACAGTTTGAAATTCCAGCGATTTCAGGGTTTGCTCGCCAGTTAGAAATAGCCTTATCTTCACCAGTGAGGGCGGTAATTGCATAGCCTTGGGGATATTCGCATACGACTTTTATTATTTCCCCAAGTTCGCCCTTTTTGACCATTTCTTTTGCAAGTTTGACCATAGGATAACCGGTGTAGTTATGCGTCAGAGCAAATACCTTTTTGGTTTTGTTAATTATTTTCCGCAATTCTCTGGCCTGGGCTAAATCGTAGGTAACAGGCTTGTCACAAATAACGTTAAATCCAGCACGCAGAAAAGTCTTTGCCACATCAAAATGAAGGTAATTTTGAACAACAATCGTTACGAAATCAATTCTTTGGTCTTCTGGCAAAGCTTTCTCTTTTTCAGCCATCTCCTGATAAGAACCATAAACTCTTGAAGAATCTAAATGAAAATCTTTACCTGACAATTTACTCTTCTTGGGATCAGAAGAAAAAGCCCCTGCCACCAATTCAATATTTCCATCTAAGTTGGCTGCTCTTCGATGAACACCCCCGATGAAGGCACCACGACCTCCACCTACCATACCCATTCTTAATTTTCTTTTCATAAGAATTTTTGCTTATTGTTTTTCCTTATCAAATGCCGCATCAAACGCCATTTGATTTGGAGTAAAATCAAGTTGTTTTATGAAATCACAAGATTCTTCGGCTCCATGAAATCTATCCATTCGGCTGTCCTCCCACTCTATCGAAAGAGGTCCGGCATATCCGATATCATTAAGGGCTACAATGATTTCTTCAAAATCTACATCACCCCTCCCAACTGAACGAAAATCCCAATGCCTTCTCGGATCTGCGAAAGTAGTGTGCCCACCAAAAACCCCCACAGTCCCGTCTCCATGACCCCACCATGCATCTTTCATGTGTGCATGATAAATTCGGTCGGAAAAAGTCCTAATAAACTTTACATAGTCAACTCCTTGATAACCCAGGTGGGATGGATCATAGTTGAAACCAAATCTTTTATGGCCCTTCACTGCCGCCAGAGCCCGTTCTGCACTGGCAATATCAAAAGCGATTTCTGTCGGATGAACTTCAAGAGCAAAATTTACCTTTTGTTTTTCGAATTCTTGAAGGATCGGACCAAATCTCTTGGCAAAATCTTCAAAACCTTTATCCCAGTAGGCTTGATCAGTTGGAGGAAAAGCGTAAATAGAATGCCAAATACTCGATCCAGTAAAACCATTAACTACGGCGGGAAAATCATCTTTTTTTCCGCGACCAGGTTTTTCATTAATAAAATTCCGACATGCTTTTGCTGTCTTAGCTAATTTTTTTGCCGCTCTCTTCCTGACTTTCTCGGGTTCCCCTTCTCCCCAGACATCAGCCGGCAGAATAGCTTTATGGCGCTCGTCGATTAAATCACACACGGCCTGCCCAACCAAATGGCTAGATATCGAAAAGGCGGTGAGTCCGTTATCAGAAAGTATTTCCCAGCGCTCCTTACAGTACTTTTTCGAAACTGCAGCCTTATCTACATCAAAATGATCCCCCCAACAGGCAAGCTCCAAACCGTCGTAACCCATTTGGGACGCTTTTTCAGCTAGGTCTGGCAATGAAAGGTCGGCCCACTGGCCGGTAAATAGAGTAACGGGTCTTGGCATAATTATTGGGGGGGGGTTAGATAAGGGTACTGGTTACTAATCTTTTTTGAAAGACTTGTTAAAGATGGGCAAACATTATTTCTGCAGGATTTCTGTTTTTATGATTCAAATGGTAATGCCAAAACTTTCTCGGCTGAACGTAAACCTAAATTTATAGATTGTCCTTTTGTTGTTTTTAAGGTCATCGCATCCGCACATTCTTCCACCCTCAAAATTTTAAAAATCTGCCCAGGTACTAACTTGGTTTTTCTTGCAAACTTTAAAAACTTTTTATCCTGATCGACAATTGATTCGATCCTCACACTCATGTTCTCCGAAAATTCTGACAATGGTTTGGAAGCGGGTCGTTTAATGACTCCACTCTTCGAAGGAATAGGATCTCCATGTGGATCAAATCGGGGTCGCCCCAGAAACTCATCAAGTTTTTCTAAAACTTTCTCAGATATGGCGTGCTCTAATTCCTCAGCTTCAGCATGAATTTCACTCCAATCCAATCCAAGCGTTTCAACTAAAAAAGTTTCCAATAATCGATGTCTACGCAACATACTCATGGCAAGTTTTTTGCCTTTCGAAGTCAAAGAGACTCCCACACGCGGATAATAGGAAACCCATCCGTCCCGCTCCAAACTTTTGGCCATAGCGGTTGCCGTTCCAGGAGTAACTCTTAAAACCTTTGAAACTTGCCCCATTGAAACTTTTGAAGATTCCGTTTCCAGTGTTACTACAAGAATTTCCTTAAGATAATTTTCAACCGTCGAAGATGCCATATCCTCAATTCTGCTTCCAATAAAGAGTTGACTCAAGTCAATTCCAAGACATAATTTTGATTAGTCAAAGTAGATATTATGTATACTCATATAAAATTATCAGTACTAGTCGTAATAAGACTTCTCCCCCTTAGCCTAATCTTGTACCTAGGTTGCACAAAACCTGCTGAAATAGAGAAACTTAAAGATGAAAAATTTTCAATTGTAACAACTACAACTCAAGTTACCGACCTTGTAAGAAGACTCACTGGAGACAATTGCAGGGTTATATCACTGATGGGTCCGGGAGTAGATCCCCATTTATACAAACCAACAGCCCGCGACATGACAGCTATTTCTTCGGCTGACCTCGTGATTTACCACGGACTAAAACTTGAAGGCAAGCTGGCCGCTACTTTACGAAAAGCTAAGGATTTAAAAGTTTACTCGGTATGTTCTGTTATTCCTCAAGGTAACCTTCTTCAATCAAAGGAATCAGATGTTAATTATCCAGATCCACATGTATGGTTTTCCCCAAGTATATGGATCCAATGCATGAATGGATTAGCCAAATTTTTGGCCAAGGAATTACCAGTTAACGAGACTGAAATATTTAAAAAAGCACATGTGATAGAGAAGGAATTTTTGGATGTCGCTGCATGGGCAAAAAAACAATTCAACGACCTCCCTTTAAACAAAAGAATTCTCATAACAAGTCACGATGCTTTCCGCTATTTAGGGGATTTCTTTGGATTGAAAGTTATTGCATTACAGGGAATTTCGACCGTTCAGGAAGCAGGTCTTGGCGATCGCACAAATCTCGTGGACTATATAAATCGGAACAAAATATCATGCCTCTTTGTTGAAAGCAGCGTAAACCCAAAAGCGCTTGAAGAAATTGCCAAGGAAACGGGTATCTCCATTGGAAAACCTTTGTTCTCAGATGCACTAGGCTCCGTGGAAAACTCATCTATTGGTCCCGCCCGGAAATCCTTCTCTCATGATACTTGGTCGGGCATGATGGCTTACAATGTAAGATCAATAATTGATGGATTAGACCCTTAAATTATGACTAGGGTTCTACCAATCGAAGTTCATGACCTGACAGTTTCTTACCAAAAAAAACCTGTTCTTTATGGTGTAGATTTAGAAATTCAAGAAGGATCACTCGTCGGTATACTTGGTCCTAATGGCGCAGGAAAATCTACGCTTGTGAAAACGATCATGAATATGATCCGACCCAATGGAGGTTATGTAAAAATTTTTGGCAAGGATCCAAAAATTGGAATGAAGCAAATTGGCTATGTACCCCAAAGGGAATCAGTCGACTGGGAATTTCCTGTGACCGTGATGGATGTTGTCCTTATGGGAAGGTACGGTCACCTCGGATGGCTGAGTAGGGTAACTAAACATGACCGTCAAAAGGCCAGTGAATGCCTTGAGCAGGTTAATATGCTACCCTATGCTGACCGTCAAATCGGCAACTTATCAGGAGGTCAGCAACAACGAGTGTTTCTGGCAAGAGCATTGGCACAGGAAAGTTCTGTTTACCTGATGGACGAACCTTTTGCAGGAGTGGATGCAGTGACTGAAAAAACTATCGTTTCAATTATGCGAAACATGAAAAAGGAAGGAAAAACCCTACTCGTGGTGCATCATGATCTATCCTCCGCAAAAGAATATTTTGATCAATTACTATTGCTCAACATGAGAAAAGTAGCCTTCGGCCCTACTTCAAAAGTCTACACGCATGAGTTACTGCAAAAAACTTATGGAGGCAGACTTGCGGTACTCTCAGAGATGGCTACTGAAATGGCAAAATCTCCCGAACTCGAATTATAATTTTCATTTAATTGTAAACGCTTAATTAATCGAGATGAATCCACGGAAAAAACTATTCTTGATCTTAGGAAGTATTTGGTTGGCGACTGTTTTTTTACAAGCTGAACAAATAGTTACACAAGATAAAATTGATCTTGTAGATCGGGCTCAAAGATTTCTCCTCCTCAAGGATGAATCCGTACAGATTGTAGTTTTCGGTTCAGTACTCATGGGCATGTCATGTGGACTTATTGGAAGTTACGTAGTCACAAGAAAGCTATCACTCTTTGGTGACACTTTATCCCATGCAGTACTCCCAGGTATCGCTGTAGGATTCATCTGGTCGGGAGAAAAAAATAATATCTCATTATTAGTGGGGGCTACGATAGCCGGGCTTCTAGGGATATCATGCCTTAGCATTCTGCGAAAATTCACTAAAGTGCAGGATGACAGCTCCCTCGGAATTGTGCTTTCAGCTTTTTATGCAGTAGGTATTTGCCTGCTTACTCGAATTCAAAAAGTTGGCTACAGTGATCAATCTGGGCTCGATTCATTCATGTTTGGACAAGCATCAGCACTTTCTTCCGATGACTTGATTGGGATAATAATCGTATTACTTCTTATCAGTCTATTTATAGTAATAAACTATAAAGAACTTTTAATTTCAGGATTTGATCCAGGATTTTCTCGTTCTATAGGAATACCAACTGAAAGTCTTCAATATGGACTATGGGCACTCATTACCTTCTGCGTAATTTCGTCCTTACAGATGGTTGGTGTCATATTAGCTTCTGCATTGCTCGTCATACCAGCGGCGACTGCCTCATTACTTGTTAAAAGGATGCGGTCATATCTGATTTTGGCATGCTTACTCGGTGCCGTTGCAGGGTTTGGGGGAGCCTTTCTTTCTTTTTTAGGAGAAAGATTACCAACAGGTCCACTAATTGTAATAGTCTCGGGAGCTTTATTTACTGTTATTTTATTTTTACGTCCGCAAAAAGGTCTGCTAATTAAATGGATAATCTCAAGGTCAGAAAATGTTCGGATTGCCCGCGAAAATTCTCTCAAAGCTGCCTTTCAGATCATTGAAGGAAAATCTTTTGAAGACACCCTTATCAGCTCGCAGGAGATGATGCGTAAACGCGGTATGAGTAGTGCAACAATTGAAGGTGAAATTGAAAACCTCTGTAAAGCTGGTCTGGCATCCAAAGCCCTGCATCAAGTATCAGAAATCAAACTTCCGCGTCAAACAAGATTTACACTTACACCATCGGGCTGGGAATATGCGTGTAGAATTGTCAGAAATCACAGACTTTGGGAGCTTTACCTCACTAACGAGGCTCAATATGCACCCGACCATGTGCATGAAGATGCTGAGAAGATTGAACATGTGATTGGGGAGGAAACCGTTCGTCAAATCGAAAGGCTCCTAAAGAATCCTCGTCGAGATCCCCACGGTAAACTCATTCCAAGTATTACTGATATTCAACCGGTCGCCATCTCTCAGGAGACTTAAAAATGAATTTCTTTCCGGTTTTTGATTTAAATACAATCTTCCTTGTGCCTTGGAGTACAGATCAATTGGTTCAATGGAATGGGCAAGTCATTTTAATGGGACTTTTAGTATGTTGGACGAATGGAATTCTAGGGTCTTTTATTGTGGTCAGAAGGATGGCACTTATGGGAGATGCGATTAGTCATGGAATTCTTCCCGGTTTAGTCATTTCATTCCTAATATTCGGTTCCCTGGAAATTGGTCCGATGTTGATTGGGGCCTGCTCAGCAGGCCTTGCATGCAGTTTGTGCATCGAATGGCTCCGATCACATACACCCATTCGTCAGGATGCTTCCATGGCGATTGTATTCACAAGCTTCTTCGCTGTGGGGGTTACATTAATTAATCTGCAAACAGATCATCTAGATTTGGATACTGGATGCATTCTTTACGGTGAAATTGGGCTAACCCCGCTCTCCCCTGACCTTCTTTTCATGGGTCTAAATTGCGGTAATCGATCGATATGCTTGATGGGTGCTGTATGTGTATTTGTTTTGCTAATTGTGAGCCTATCTTACAGGCAACTTCTTCTAACGAGTTTTGATCCCACGCTTGCCCATTCATATGGATGGCCCGTAAAGCTTATACATCTGGGACTGATGTTTCTGCTTGCACTTTCAACGGTTGCAAGCATGGAAGCGGTCGGCGTCATTCTTGTTGTAGCCATGTTAGTTTTCCCATGCGTGACCGCTTCATTTTTCTCTGAACGTTTACCTATTATTTTAGTAATAACATTCCCCTTAGGTATTCTTTATACATTTGGCGGCTTTCATTTAGCCCATTGGCTTGACTGCTCGATCGCTGCGGCGATGGCCATCGCTGCTACAATCATCTTTATCATTGCCTGCGCTTTATCACCTAGGGGAATACTGTTAAGATTAAAGTAGTGCTAACCTATAATATAATTGCACCAAAAAAAAAGCCCTCAGTAAATGAGGGCTTCTTTTAAAAGTCTTTCTAACTAATTTTAGCTTTCTTTCTTTTTACTCTTTTTTCCTTCGCTCAAAGCAATTTTGGAAGCGGTTTTATTTTTGCAGTTACATCCGTCAATGGAAACGCGGGCACCTGCCTCGAGTTTAGTTGGGCATTCAAAACCTTCCATTTTGGTTTTACTTCCAACCTGTACCTTCTTTTCTTTTTTTCCCTGAGCAACCGTTAATGTTTTTGATTCTTCATCAAAGCTGACGACTTTACCTTTAATTGCCTTAGATGGACATCCTGCAAATACAGAGGCTGCGAAAAGTAATGAAACAATAGCTGTAGTAATAATTTTCATAATAATATAATAATAGGGTTTGTAATAGATTCATTCAATCAATAGTCAATTCATGCTTTCACAAGTTTAAATTTCGATTTAATGAAATATTTTTCGTTTTTGTTACCTAATTAAAACACTCCAAATTTTGAAAAAGTTACTCCTCATACCACTTTTTTTTAGATTTTTTTGTTGTGCATTTGCACATCCCGTCCCGGATATTCCGATTCTTGGCAGTTTTAACTCGGATGGGAATTCCTCCATTATTATTGAAATTGATCCTAGAAGCTTCTCGGAAGATCCAGAATCTATACCTTTCATAACTAAAAAGGCTTTCAAAGACTTTCCTGACTCAAATAAATCTGAATTGCTTATAAAGGCTGAGGAGATGATCATAGACGCTTTTGATTTGCGCTTTGGCGAAACCTCCTGGTTCCTTCCAGATTTTGATCTAAATTTCACCGAAAAGGATGCAGGCGATCTAAGCGAAGAAAACATTGTTGTAATTGAGGGCCGCCATGACACTTTTCTGGAAAGCAACTCCACTTTTTATCAGATTCGTGCCAAAGAAGAAGCCCCTTACGACTTGATTTTCACAAATCAAATAGACGGCAAACCTCAGCGACGGGTAAATGTTCTTTTTCCCGGAGAAAAGAGCTTTAAATTTGATCTTGGCTTCATTGGCACGAGACCAGAGCCTGAAGCCGAAAAGCCGGCTGTAATCCAACCAGCCAAAACTATTTCGAAAGAGGAACAAGCAGAAAAACGAAGAGCCGATGCCCGAAGCACTTTTTTCTCTTTCACAAGACAGGGCTTCGTTCATGTGCTCCCGCTGGGACTGGATCATATCCTTTTTGTTTTGGGGCTCTTTTTTCTATCCAGAAAATGGAAGCCTATCATTTACCAAGTATCGGTATTTACCATTGCCCATACGATTACCCTAGGTCTTGCCACCTTGGATCTCGTAGCAGCACCATCTAATGTGGTTGAGCCTATTATAGCCGCAAGCATTGCAGTTGTAGCCATTGAAAACATCTTCTTTCCCGGCTACAGGCATATGCGTCTATTGGTGGTCTTTTTCTTTGGGTTGATTCACGGTCTCGGCTTTGCCGGTGCTCTCTCTGCTTTTAACTTGGATCCCACCTCATTGGTAATTGGGCTGCTTGGATTTAATGTTGGCGTAGAGTTTGGTCAGCTTGCCGTGATTGCACTCGTTTTTGGTGCAACTTTCTGGCTTACTGAAGAAAAAGCTTACCGTAAATGGGTAGTCGTTCCCGGGTCCGCAGTCATCGCATTGATGGGAATTTATTGGACTATCGAACGCGTGTTCTTTTAATAAGTCCTACAATGCAAACTCTCCTTCGCCAAAGCCTCTGGCTTAAAGTTGCACTCTTTACCATGATTGCTACTACCAGTATACCCCTCGGTGTGCTGCAATTGGGCGTATGGGCGAGTATGTTCGATGAATTTTATGACCAGACCCAATCCGTAAGTCTTTCAGCGGAATGGACATTGGACGGAAACAATCGGTGTTCCGGTTGTGAATTAGTGACGGACTTGGGCTCCGAAACTCACGAGTCTATCCGTACCTATCAATCCTTGGCCTTGGATACAAAACTCCTCAATGAATCTTCCCTGCCCGTCATTATTGAACAGCCGATATTATTGGGCAGGTTATATTTTCAGCACGAAAAATTCCCAATTGCATGGACTCAAGTGGAAATACCCCCACCGAGAGCCCAAAGAGAATTCATTTAATTTTTACTCTAGCCGTTTGGCTACCTTTTTTGAATTCGAAGATCCAATCTTCGTTAACTCTTTTTTATTATGAAACTCTTTACTGCAATAACACTTATTTCTACCCTCATTTTTTCTACTTTATCCGCTCACGAAGGTCCATGGACCGCAGCCCGCCCGGATGGTCATGCCCCAATCTCAGTGATGGGAGATCATATGCACAAGATAGGTGAATGGATGGTCTCCTACCGCTATATGACTATGGATATGGAAGGGTTACTAAAAGGATCTAATAATGTCTTAAAAGGCGATGTAGCCGGCGATTACACCGGAAGCATGATGGGTAATATGCTGCCCAAGGACATGACCATGGACATGCATATGTTTGGCACGATGTATGCCATTTCAAACAAATGGACATTGATGGGAATGCTTAATTATTTAGATAATGAAATGTCCATGCAAAGTGCAATGATAGGAACGATGGAATCAAAGGGTTTAAGCGACATAAAATTAGCCGGGCTCTACGACCTTGCACAATGGAATAGTGGACGAAGAATGCATTTGAACTTGGGATTAAGCCTTCCTACTGGATCAATTGATGAAAAACATACGAATGGAAATACATTGGGCTATGGTATGCAACTAGGATCCGGAACTTATGATTTTCATCCTGCTATTACTTACTTAGCACAAAACGACAACTATTCCTACGGTGCTCAGTTGGGTGGAATTCTGCGAATCGGTGAGAACGATCAGGATTACACTCTCGGCAATAAGTTTGAAGCAACCCTGTGGGGAGCTCGTAAGATTACTGATTCTTTAAGTGCATCTGCCAAATTCGATTACTCGAGTCAAAGTGAAGTCGATGGAAAAGATACCCGAATGAGTGAAACGATGTCCTCTGCCCTTGACCCAAAGTCTCAAGGTCGGGACATCACCAACTTTGGACTTGGTTTAAATTATTATTTTCAAAACGGCGGATTGAGCGGACATCGCCTGGCAGCCGAGTGGAAAACACCTATCGATCAAAAAGTGAATGGAGTGCAACTTGAACTTGACTCCACATGGACATTCGGCTGGCAATATGCGTGGTAATTGTTGCCATTTTTAGGCAGCAAGTCTTTTTTTCAGACTTACTGCCTATGAAGCTTTCCTTTTTGTTATTATACTTTATCCCTTTGTTGCTTTTCGCAAAGGATACGCAGAGGGCTTCAAAGGATGATCTTGCCCCCCTAGTGGTTACAGCCCGAGGGGGGTTTCCTGAGCCAATAAAATCCTCTGCATGGACAATAAACAGAGTAGAATATGATGAGCTAACCAAGGCTCGGTCTATGTCTGAAGCATTGACCGGAATTACATCCGTGATGGTACAAAAAACCGCACTCGGTCAGTCATCTCCGTATATCCGTGGATTTACTGGTTACCATAATGTTTTACTCGTAGATGGTATAAGACTTAATCACAGTGCGATGCGCTCTGGGCCCAACCAGTATTGGAGCACCGTCCTTATCAATGGAAAGGAATCAATCGAAGTTCTGCGTGGGACCAATGGTGCGATTTATGGAGCTGACGCCATTGGTGGGGTCGTCAATATTTTATCTAAGGAACCGATTTTTAAAGAATCTAAAAGCCAATTTAATGGCAGATTTACGGGAAGAATCGCTTCCGCCGAGGAATCTTGGAGTGCAAGCCTTTTGGCTGAAACAAAAACTCCCGGTTGGTTTGCTGAAATTTCACACTCGGAACAATCATATGGTGACCTTTCCGGCGGCAAGACGGTCGGGGTTCAGAAAAACACCGGTTACGACACAAGAGGAACGACTGCCCGACTAGCGAGAAAACTTTCCGATAATGCCCATTTTATTTTTGGCCTCCAAAAAGCATTCATGGATGATGTACCCCGAACTCATAAAACAATTGATGGGATAAGCTGGGAAGGGTTATCCGCAGGTAAAGAAATCTGGAGGAAACTCGATCAGGAGAGGGAACTTTATTATGGGAAGTTAATCTGGGAGGATATTGGTGGAATTGCGGATGCTGGTCAGATCACCCTAAGCCTTCACTCACATGAACAGGCAAGGAACCGAATGAAAGGAAATTTAGGTGTAGCAACTGGAGGAGACTTCCAAAAGTTTGACCTCGATGATTATGGCCTATCCGCAAGATTTGAATCTGATACAATATGGAATAGCAGATTATCCTATGGTGCTAAATGGCATCGTGAGAAATTAATTTCAGGTGGTTATAAATTTAATGCTAATTCAATCCGCACCTCTGATCTTACTCAAGGTCCCTTGGCCGCAAATGCTGAATACAGCCGCATCGCTTTCTATCTTCAGGATACATACGAATTGGATACAGGTTTTACCTTCCAACCTGGTATCCGTTTCTCTTCCATTCAGGCTAACCTAAAGGAGTATTATGGAGAAAATGACGACTCGACTACTTTATTGAATCCAGAAAAGAAATCTTACGAGGAACTCATCGGCAGCCTCCGCGTAAGCAAGCAAATCAATGATGAGCTTTTTGTTTTTAGCGGTTTGTCCGAAGGATTCAGACCACCGAGTCTCTATGATCTTACCTCAACGGATGAGACAAGTGCCGTGGAAAGACCCGATACCAAACTAGAACCGGAAAAATTTCTACAAGCTGAATTCGGCATCAGAGGAGAGTCAGGTTCATGGGATTGGCAAACATCTTATTATTACAGTTGGATCAAGGACATGGTCGTTCGATCACCAGTAGAATCTGGCAAATCTGATGTTTTAAAATCAAACGGTGATGGGTTTATTCAGGGTATTGAACTTGAACTTGGTTATCAGTGGACACCATCCTGGAAATCCGAATTTTCTTTTTCATGGATGGACGGAGAAGTCGAACAAATGCTGGATAATAATGCTACAGGCACGATGGCTATCGATGGACATAATTATTCTCCAGTGAACCGTGCAACTACCCGACTCATGCCAGTACAGGCAAAGTTCTCCACACAGTTCGCACCAGCAAGTTCAAACTGGTCGTCTACTTTATCTTTTCTTGCGGCTAGCAAAGCGAACGATCTTTCTCTCAAGGATGAAACAGATCTTACACGAATACCCAGTCATGGTACACCTAGCTACTTGCTAACCAATATTTATGGTAACTACGATATTTCAGATAGCAGCTCAATATCTCTCGCTTTGGAAAACATCGGCGATATTGACTACCGAGTACATGGGTCCGGTCTGAATGGTCCAGGTCGAAACTTTATTCTTTCATGCTCCATTCTTTTTTAAAGGTAATTTACGGAAGGGGTTACTCGAAAAAAATGAGGAGAAACTTTAAATTTTTCTGTAACTTTAGCCCGTGACTATTAGTATATACATACATGAAAATATCAGTGATCTTGCCCATCATCTTTTTCCCACTCCTTTGTGTTGCCGAAAATAAACTTTCTAAGAAAGAGACTGATGCAGAAATTGCTGCAATCAACAAGATCTTGGGGTCAACTTACAAGAAGCATGATGTAAAGGTCCCTACAAAATTGGATGATGCACTCCTTGCGAGAAGGCTCTACTTAAAAGCTGCAGGACGTATACCTACACATGAGGAATTATCCTCTTACCTTGCCAATTCATCCAAAAACAAAAAAAATCAACTGATTAATCAGCTGGTTGAGTCATCTGCTTTTGACAGTCAAATGCTCAATTGGTGGGCTGATTTGCTAAGACTTCAAACTCGGATGCGCGGAGGAAACCAGATCGGTGCGGGCCAGTTATATGTTCATTGGGTGAGGGAACAGATAAACAAAAATGTTCCATTCGATGAAATGGCGTTTAACTTAATTACAGCTGAAGGTTACCCATGGGAGAACGGTGCAGTCGGATATTATCTCCGAGATGCAGGTATGCCATTAGACAACATGTCGAACACCACGCAAATCTTTCTCGGTACCCAAATGGTTTGTGCACAGTGTCACAATCACCCCTTTGACCGATGGACACAAATGGAATACTACCAAATGGCATCCTACACCTATGGGATAAACTCATCCAAAGGGGGAGATATCCAAAGCAAAATAAAAAAGCATTTTGAAAAACAAAGCAAAGGGCTTTCCTCAAAAGATAAAAAAAAGAAAGTACAATCTAAAGAAGGACTGGCTTTGCGAAGGTCCGTTCAGGAAATGCTTCGACCCCTAAGATACGGAGCTACTCATACAAATCGTAAACTTACCTTGCCGCACGATTATCAGTATGATGATGGAAAGCCCAAGTCATTGGTTTCCCCGTCCCCAATTTTTGATAATCCGATTTCAGAAAAAGGAGGTGAGTCAAAAGTTCATATGTATGGCGAATGGATGACTAACTCGGAAAACCCACGATTCACGAAAGTAATTGCCAATCGGATGTGGAAAAAAGTATTTGGACGCGGCTTAGTTGAGCCCGTCGATGATTGGCGGGATGATACGGTTGCATCAATTCCGGAACTTTTGGAACTTTTGGAAAAGCTCATGGTTCGAGTAAACTTCGATTTAAGGGAATTTCAAAGGATTTTATTTCAAGTTAAGGCATTCGAGCATGCTGCTCCTGATTATATTCCAAATATTGAAACACCTTACTATTTTGAAGCCCCCATTCTCGAAAGAATGTCGGCGGAGCAAATATGGGACTCTCTTGTTGCCTTATCCATCCCCGACTCAGATGAAAGAAAACAGAATGCAAAAGTAATCGACCAAAGACTGGAACGCTTTAAGCAATATCAGGAAGAAATTGAATCTCTCAACGGAGAAAAACTTACCAAACTCGCCAAAAAAGGAGCTAAGGCTAGCAAAGAGATCAATGACGAAATGGAAGATCTTCAGAAGCAACTACGAGAGGCACAGGAGGCAGATGACAGAGAAGCCGTCGCCCGACTCAGAAGGGAATATGGTAAAGCTAGAAATCAACAGCGCACTGTTTTTGCCAAATTGATTATGGGTCCTGACTTTGAAGTTAAGTCTCTCTACGGAAATAGCGGAAACACCTACAGCAAAAATGAACGATGGAAAGGCTTTAGCAGTCAGATATACAGAGCATCGGAATTACAAACCCCTGCACAGCCTGGTCATTTCCTCCAAGAATTTGGTCAGTCAGATCGAGAAATTGCAGATAATGCAAACAAGCACGCTTCCGTTACCCAGGCTCTCACTCTATTAAACGGTACATTCTACGGGGCTTTGTTTAATAAAGAATCCCCCCTTATGAAAAAGCTTTCTGAAGCAATGAATCCACAGGGAAAAATTAAAGTTTTATTCCTCTCAATTCTGAATCGGGAACCGACATCTGATGAATTAAAAATGTGTATGGCAGAACTTTCACCAGCGGCGACTAATCTATTTGATGTAAATCAAAAAATCCCCAAACACTTATCCAAAGAGAAAAAGAGAACCTTAAAAAAACAAATCGAAAAGAAACTCGCTTGGGAGAAATTTAATCGTAACCGTGAATATTTCGCAATCGCTTGGTCTTTGATTAATACCCGTCAGTTCTCTTTCGTGCAGTAAATTCCAAAACCTAATTATCATGAATATGAATTCTTCCCTTTTTTCTGATGAAATGAATCGTAGAAGATTTGTTTCCTTAGCTGCCAAAAGCTTCCTTGGAGTAAGCATACTGCCTTGGGCGTCACATAGCTCTCTCAATGGAGCTGGGCTTGGCCTAAATCGACCACTAAATCATGCTCCTAAGGCCAAGAATGTAATTTACCTGTACATGTCGGGAGGAATGACCCACTTGGACACATTTGATCCCAAATCAGGAACTGAAACTGGTGGACCCACTCAAACAATCAAAACGAATGCCGATGGCATCCAATTAGCCGATAATCTCCCGTTGCTAGCTAACCATGCCGAGAAGATAGCAGTACTAAGAGGAATGACTTCCACCAAAGGTGCTCACCAGCAAGGTAATTATTTCATGCATACCAGTTATGCCCAAAGAGCCACCATCGTACATCCAAGCATGGGTGCATGGATGACCCGTCTTGATGGCCGCTTTAACCCTACCCTGCCCGGTGCTGTTGTTGTAGGTGGTGGAAGTAGGCATCCCCTTTCTGGCTTTCTTTCCACATCACACCAACCGCTTGCAGTTGGAAATCCAAGTGAAGGACTTAAAAATGTAAAAAGACTTTGGGGGATGACCGAAGAAAAATTCGAGCAGGGACTTGATCTCTCACAAAGACTGGATCGATCATTCACCAAAAAATATAACTTGGAGAAAGTGAACGCATACAGAGATATGTATGACGATGCCGTTCGCTTAATGGAGAGCAATGACCTTAAGGCATTTGATTTAAAAGATGAATCCGAATCCACCAGAGAGTCTTATGGCTCAGATAACTTTGGTCAGGGTGTTCTTCTCGCCAGAAGATTGGTTGAAAGACAGGTACGCTTTGTGGAAGTACAGTTGGGCGGTTGGGATACCCATCAAAACAATTTTTCTCGGGTACCTGAAAGGTGCTCTATTCTGGACCAAGCTCTATCCGCACTATTGGATGATCTCTCGAAGCGTGGTTTACTTGAAGAAACGCTCGTAGTTCTTGCCACCGAATTTGGCAGAACTCCAAATATCAATGTAAATGAAGGTCGCGACCATTACCCCAAGGCTTTCTCTTGCATGCTGGCAGGCGGAGGAATCAAAGGTGGGCAGGTTTGGGGCAAAACTGATAAGGAAGGAAGGGAAGTAATTGATCAAAAGGTAGAAATCCCCGATCTCAACGCTACTATTGCCTACACTTTGGGCTTACCTCTAGATGAAATCATATATTCCCCCACTCGTCGTCCGTTTACTTTATCAGACAAAGGCCAACCTATCACACAATTGATTTAAGAATACTTAAATCTGGCTTCTATCAGATTACTTAAACGATCCTTTCCACTCGACGAAAGAACTTTCATTCGTTAAAAAGGGCTTTTCTCAACCTTTAAATAAAAATATTATATCCATGAAGAAGTATTTTGCATTTTGCCTGCTCTTGCTTCCACTTGCTATGACAGAAGCTAAGCCTAAGCCAGAAAACATTCTAACCATCGAACTCAAAGACGGACCAGTTGTCATCGAACTGTTTCCAGATGTTGCCCCTAAGCATGTCGAAAGAATTACTAAACTTGCCCGGGAAGGAAAATATGATGGAGTTGCGTTTCATCGAGTAATTGATGGATTCATGGCACAGACTGGAGATATTGAATTTGGTAACAAAAAAGACTTCAGTGCTGGCCGTGCCGGAACTGGAGGTTCTGATTTACCCGACCTCAAGGAAGAGTTTAACGATAAGAATCATGTTCGTGGTACTTGCTCAATGGCTAGAGCTGCAAGTCCGAATAGTGCTAATAGCCAATTCTTTATTTGCTTTGAACCTTCCGAGTTTCTCGATAATCAGTACACCGTTTGGGGTCAGGTTATTGAAGGAATGGAAAATGTAGATAAGATTAAACGAGGATCTTCTTCCAGTAATGGATCCGTAGAAGATCCAGATCACATGATCAAATTAACCGTCGGAGAAAAAGAGGATAAAAAGAAAGCCGAATCGAATAAAAAGTAACCTAGTACAGCCTACAATGCAGGACCAGTAATTTCATTACAGGTCATGTGGTAAAGGCCAACAAAAAATTCTTCGTCCCATCTTTCTTCCACGGCAAAGTCTCCAGTTACCCGGATAATTCTGTCCATCATAACTTCAACTCCCATGGTGGCACTTACGACTACCCATCCGTTTGCTTCAGGTGCTTGCCCAAAGCAACAACTCATTTGATCGGGTAAAAGAAGAAATTCTTTAACTTCATTATTTTCATCAACAATTGTGGGTATCATGAAACCCTCTATTGCAATCTTTTCTCCTGATTTATCCCGTAATCTCTTTGGTACTCTTTGAGCATAAGCTGAGAAATCAAATTCCTGGCCATCCTTTTCCCATTCAACAAGATATTCGAAATTCATCATATCCCTAAAGGCAAGAGGACTATATTCGCTCCCCTCATCTAAGGGTGGCAGGTTGGAAACTATGGGTTCGTTTGTGATATTTTGATCCTTGGGTGAGGGCTTTCCTTTTATAACGAATCCTTCCTCAATAATAGTTTCATTTGCTAATGTTGAGTTGCTTTCAACACTGCCGTCCCTTGAATCATTCACATCTGCTCCTGCAGGTATATCACTTTCTTCGCTTATACCGAGAATCGGATCACCAATAATATCCCCAACCAAGTCCTCATCATTGGAAACAGAGGGTTCACTACAACCAATGGTTAAAGTAAAAGCAGTAACAACAGAAATCACCCAATGTATCTTTGTGAAAATTTTCATAGGTAAAAGGTTCAGGATAGTAAGACAGGTTCGAATAATTGTAGAAAAATCAGGAAACAGGTTGGAGATTTTTGGCCAGGTCTGAGTGGTAAACATGAATTGCCGACCAAAGTCCGCCGAGCATGCCCACCACGACTATACTTACCAAAACGAAAATATCATGTTGCTGAAAGTTCATTATTTCGATCAAAACACCTGTCTCTTCCAGTATTATTTTTTGGGTTACCACACCTATAGCCAGCATAACCAAGACAGCCCCGCATACACCAATCATAGAGATAATAAAAGTATGACCTAGAATTACCCCCATCACAACAGCTCTGCTAGAGCCTATGATGCGTAATATTGCGAAGTCCCGCTTTCTTTCATGCATAGAAGATCTCATAGTGGAAGCTACCATGAGTAAGCCTATCAGACCGATAGAATATGAGATCACTTCAAGAACACCCCGAAACCATCCCATTTTTTGAAAAAAAGAAGCTAAAGTTGCTACCACCGGCCAAGCCAGAGTAGCCTGGTTACCCTGTTTATTATATTTCATTTCTAAACTAAAACCCGCAGCACCACGTAGCGATAGAAGTACCGCACTAACAGACTGAGACATCGCTTGATCATGCCCTTCCATCATCTGAATGCCCTTAATTGGGACCCAAATTACCTTATCGCTCGGAGTTCCAGTTGCTTCCAGTAAGCCAACCACGACATAAACATCCTTGTGCTGGGTTCCCTCTTTAAAATTCAAACCATGATAGGGCTGAAATCGGTCGCCAATTTTTAGCCCTAATTTTTTTGCAACAAAAGATCCAACCAACGCTTCTTTTGCAGTAGCCGAGAAGATTCGCCCTTTGTTTAAATTATATTTACGCCCCTTCTTCCATTCATGCTTATAAAAAAGTTCAGGATCCGTACCGACCAACCTATATCCAAAGTAATTATCACCGACAGCAATTGGGTAGGCTTCTTTCACTCCTGGAGTTTTCTTGATTAATTCATACTGTTCCCAGGAAAGATTACCCGGTGAGGAATCCATATGAAAAAGTGCATTCAAAATAAGTTGTAATTTTGATCCTCGAGCACCTAAAACTCCATCAAAACCACCACTCGCATTATTGAAAGAAGTTTGTGATTGTTCCTGAATTTTTAATGTGCTCAGGAATAAGCCTCCTGCCAGGGCAATGGAAAAAGCCCCAACCACGGAACCAAACATGTGCTGGCGAAAACCTTTTATCGCTAAAAAGAAAATCAGCCCTATTCGTGAATTAAGATTAATCATTTAAATTATGTACATCACTAATTTCTTTCCAATCCACCGATTTTTCAAAACGATTAATTATCTTTTCATCATGACTAACAACTAACAAGGTACAATTATTTTGCTCACACAAAGATCGTAATAACTCAATCGAGCGACTTGCATTTGCAGAATCAAGGTTCCCAGTAGGTTCATCTGCGAGCATTAATTTCGGATTATTTGATAGTGCACGGGCAAGACACACTCGTTGTTGCTGGCCAATAGATAATTCAGAAGGTAAAGAATTCTCTTTTTCTTTTATACCAACCAATGAAAGTAGCTCACGGGCACGCTTCCTATCGACCTTCCCGTTCATAGCCATGGCAACCAATAAATTATCCAGAGCGCTACAGCCTTGAAGTAGGTGAAATGATTGGAAAACATAACCAATATCCTGTGCTCTCGCCAAGTCTCTCTCAGGCTCTGAAAGGGTTGTCATTTCTAAATTACCAATTCGAATAGATCCGGTATCTGGTTTTATAATTCCTGCAATAAGATTTAGAAAAGTACTTTTACCTGCACCACTTGGCCCGTGAATTGCAAGCTGGGAGCCAGGATCTAAGGTAAAGTTTTTTACATCAACAACGAAGTGAGAATTACCCGTTCCCAATGGATAACTTTTTCTAAGATCTTTAATTTCTAAAAATGACTTGGTATTGTCAATGGCTGTGGATTTAATCACATCCTTATCTTTACTCTGTTCTCGAATCTGAATCAAGATTCCTCTGATACTTATAGAAAGAAAGATAACCTTGTGGTAAATCTTGTGACAAAGGGAAATTGCTCTACAGATACCTATAAAATTCAGCAATTATTGGCTCAATAAACTGAATATTGAGAACAAAATTTGAAAAGCTAATCTTGACGATAAAGGATTTGTAGATGGAATAATATAAAGTGAAGATTTTGTCCTTACCCCTTCTATTGGTGTTGCTTCGTTTAACAGAGGTATCTGTATGGGGTCAAAACTACCTTCGCGGAAAATACCGGGAATGGATTGAAGACGACGATCGGGTGGAGGTAAGGTCTTGGTACGCAGAGACTGAGATTGAATTAGATCAAGATTGGTCCTTTGAATTTCTAGGGACTATCGATGCTTGGTCAGGGGCTACTCCAAACGGCAGACCACCCGAAGAAAGCGATTCTATTAATTCATGGCTCACACTGGTACCTGAAGAAGTGAGAAAGGCTGGCTTGTTCACAGTTAATAAAAAAAACGACAAACATGACTTTTCACTAGAATATGGAATAAGTGATGAACCTGACTATTTATCTAGAAGTTATGCCTTTCAATACGCATACAAAATGGCAGCAGAAACCTTCATTGTTAATTCCGGTATTTCTTTAGAAGATGATTCCGTAAAGAATTCTATAGGTGTTTTTGTCAGCAAGAAAACGCCCACTTTCTCACTCGGACTAAGCAGAATCTTGGATAAATTCACGACCGTTGCCTTTAATTTATCTTACTCATGGCCTCGTGGTTACCTCAATGACCCGTATAAGCAAGTACCTGTTGATATAGGACCAATTATTAATGCTGAACCTGAAAATCGTCCTGCTAAAAGAAAAATTTTCGTACTGTTTTCAGAGCTATCGAGATATACGGAAACCTTAAAAGCAGGAATGCATATAAATTACCGCTATTTTTTAGATGACTATGATTTAGAGGGACATACGATAGAATTCGAAACCAATAAGAGAATTGGAGATAAATGGTTATGGGCTGCCCGTTATCGATTTTACCACCAGAACCAAACCTCTTTTTATGATCCTCGGGTAAGAGCCCTACAGTCATATATAATTTTACCTGATTCCAGTAATGGACCTTTTTATTCTGCAGACCATCGTTTATCTTCTTTTAGCTCTCAAACTTTTGGCTTTAAAGTAACGCATTTTGTGTCAGAAGACTTACAAATTGAAGCAGGGTATGATCGATATTTAACCGATGGAAAGGACAAAATAACTGATTCAAGAGTTTATCCAAACGCAAATATTTTTACTGTTGGTTTACAATGGGCTTATTAACAGAGAACACAGAAAAAGCTTTTTCTTTATACAGAGAAAGAGACATGAAAGTTCTTTCCTTTTATGCCTTCGGGACATCCTGTAAAGTTAAATTCCCATATCCAGAATCTTTCGACTACCAATTGTTAAGCAAAGAAGTTGTCTCTTGGGTTAGCGAATTTGAAGCTCGTTATTCTCGATACCTTCCAAATAGTTGGATATCTCAAGTAAACCAATCTGCCGGAAAAAATTCTGTTAAGCTTTCTCAAAAAGACATTCATTTACTTCGTATTGCGTCTTTTACATTCTTCCAAAGTAAACAGACAATCGATCCAAGTTGCCTCCCACTTACTAAATTATGGCAGCAAGCTAAAGCTACAAATCAAGTGCCTCATGAGTCCCAAATTAGGAAAGCCCGCGATTTGGTGAACTGGATGGAAGTTAAATATACGGATGACGAAATTTATTTACCCATAGCAGAAATGGGCCTCGACTTTGGAGGTTTTGGAAAAGAATTTGCAGTCGATCAGGTCGCATTAATTTTGAAAGATCAAGATTGTGCAAACTTCCTCATTGATTTCGGGGGAGATATTTATACCGCAGGCAAGGCAGGCACCGACACCCTATGGAATATAGGTATTGAAATGTTGGGGGGTGGCGAAAATCCGGTTCATATAATTCATCTCGAAAATAAAGCTTTGGCCAGTTCTGGTAATTATAGAAAGTTTTTTAAATTAAACGGCAATCGCTATGGTCATACCATTGACCACCGCACTGGATACCCTACGATCTATTCTGAACTCAGTGCATCTGTAATAAGCTCAAGTTGCCTAAAATCAGGGATAATCTCAACAGCCTGCCTAGTAATCGGCAAAGAAGGTGGCTTTCGAATGATTAATTCAGAATGGGATACCGAAGGATGTATACAATCGCTTGAATCTTCGCTTGTTAGTAATAAGTTTTATAAATATCTTTCCTATGAAAACATTAATTAATTTCTTCTGGCTTATTCTAGTTTTAAATAGTGGGTGTTCTCCAAAAATTTCTGTTAGTCCTATGGAAAGATACCATCTGGCAGATTATGTCATGAAAGCAGACCGCGATCCACTATCATTAAAAATGGATGACCATGCTTACTTTTCCAGAGAAGGTTCTAGGGGTGGTCGGGGAGTCGGTGGTGGTGGGTGTGGATGCAACTAATATGAAAAATCTACGCCTTTTTCTTACCCTAATTCTTCTTGCAGAGTCCCGTACTTTTACTTCTAAAATTATCAAAATTTCTACACTTTTGATAAAACCTATTCCAAGCTTGATAAAATCCATTCATACTTGGGCCCCTGTAACTGCTAGCACAATAACTACCCACGCACTTTCTGGTGCAACCACGCAAGTGTATTCCAAAAGCGAAAATTCGATTACACTAAAAGTTGGGGAAAGCCTAGATTATGAATTTTTTACGTCTCCATATTCAGCACAAAGTTTTGAAATTACCGGACTACCAGCAGGCATAAATTCCAAACTTACCTACGGAGTCGGCGAATTATCCGGAATCATTCCAAAACCAGGGAATTACAAGATTGAAATAACTGGTTACCGAAACCCAGGTTATAATGGGAACTCCACCCCTCCTTTTATCTTACATTTAAATGTGGAATCAAATGAAAGCATATCAGTTATATCTTTTTTTGATGCCAACGGAATAAGTGATCAAGGAAATTCATGGTTTAATTCAGGGTGGTTTGGACTTTTCTACACTACTTCGAATAATTCATGGATCTATCATTCTCACCTCAAATGGATGTATATTAATTCAAACACCAAAGATTCACTTTGGCTTTATGACAATGAACATGGCTGGCTTTTTACTTCAAAAGAGTTATACCCATTTTTTTATAAGCATTCGGAAGGTCAATGGTTATACCACCTAAAGAATTCAAAGATTCATCGATTTTGGGATTATAGTGTAAATAGTGAAGTATAAATTGTGGTGACCATATCTCACCCAAAATTTTAACTTATGTTTAATGCAAGACTTCAATAAAGTTTTCAAAACACCGAAATATACTGGAGTAACTTTGTCATTACTTTCAATGTTTGTTCTGGCATCAATGCTGGTTGTATGGAATAAACTTTCGGAATCACCTGAAGTCAAAAATCAGCAAACTTTACAGGTTATTTGTGAAAAAAAACTGCAACCAATTTTCCGAAATGCGATCCAATCATTTTACAAAGAAACCGGGATTGGCTGTACGACAGCTTTTTTAACAATTGAAGAAATATCAGACTTTTTACTAAATAAAAAAGATGCCCAGTCTAGCATCATGTTAATTGTGACTGGTAACGAACCTTCCATAGTAAATTTACAGTCCGAAAAATTTATAGAACGATTCGTTCTGGGCAAATACACTAATATCGAAAACTCCCCCGTAAACAAAAACTCTACCCTTCCCGCGATTTGCTTGATAGGTAAAGATATTCCTAAATCCTGGAATGCATTAGCGATTACCCGCTTCCTTACGGCTCCAAATCGTGGTCATATTTTTCCTGATAAAGATAGTTTTATTCCTTTTGTTGGCGACCCATGGCAATCGACCCAGACAATAAACCTTTATGCAAATCCGGAAATCAAGGAAAAGCTTTCTCATGCAACAGATGCGTTCTCGAACCGTGAAGGTATTAAAATAGAGTCTAATTTTAAGAAACTATCCAACACCAACGAAACCATTTCAATTATTGCAAAAAGCAACGCAACTCAATACCTACCAGATATAATTATCGGGCATCAGCATTTCGAGGATCCAAGTGGATTGTATTCTAAGCAATATCTGAGCACCAAAGAATTGCCTTACTATATATCTAAAACAAGCAAATCCTCGAACTCTGTAAAAAGACTTCTTCAAACTATCCAAAAGTATTTTTAACATTATGATTTTACGATTTGCGAAATACTTCTTTCGTGACTTTGTTTAGAGAGTGAAAGCTGTTTCATACATATTTTTCCTATTATCATCATTTGTTTGGGCTGATATTGTCAGCACAGAAGCTTGGAATAAAAAATCCCCAGAAAACAGATCTGATTTAATCTCCATACAGAAAAGACTCAACCTCCTCCTGCCCGAGGTTCAAAAGGCGTTAGTTTCAATCGAAGCGGGGGACGGGGCAGGTAGTGGTATAATCGTTTCAGAAGATGGGCTCGTCTTATCCGCTGCTCATGTCATCGGAAATACCGGGAAAAAGATGAGGGTTAGGTTGCCTAATGGCAAAAGTGCTCCTGCAATTACCTTGGGTGGTTCAGAAATTTCTGATGCCGGAATGCTTAAAATTACCCAAAAGGGCCCCTGGCCCTACATAGATATTGCAGCAAAAAATAAATCGGAAATCGGAAACTGGTGCTTCGGATTGGGCCATCCTGGCGGCTTTGACGAAAAAAGAGGAATTGTTGTGAGGATTGGGAGAATTATTGCAAAGAAAAACGAAACAATGCAGACAGACAGTCGCCTCTTAGGCGGTGATTCAGGTGGTCCTTTATTTAATTTTGATGGAAAACTGATTGCCATCCACAGTCGTGTATCTCAAAAACCTGATCAAAATTTTCATGTTCCAATAGAAGCATTTCATGCTAATTGGGCTTTTTTTAAAGAAAAGCCTCTTGTCACTTATGAAACCATGCAAGAGGGTGGTTTTTTTGGAGTTTCCTGCGAAGAAACTGAATCGGGTATTATGATTCGAGAAGTCTATGAAGGCACAGCAGCAGAAAAAGCAGGAATGTCCATAAACGATATTTTACTTGAGGTTAATAATGAACCACTAGATTCGAGGGAAGAATTTATTATTCTAATTTCATCTCTTGAACCAGGCCAAGAAGCCAACATATTATATCAGCGAAATGGCTCACAATCAGCCGTTAAGGTAAAATTAGGAGTGCGACCTGAAGATGACTAATGACGATTAAAATCTTAAGTATCCTATTATTATTTGCTTCTCAATATCAAATTTGCCGGGGAGAACAAAATGCCACAAAAGAGTCTCTCCCGAAAAAATATAGACTTAACGGGACCAATACGCAGTTCGCATTTGGGGATGCACGGGAAATAGCCTTGTCAACGACCGCAAAATTAACCCGAAACAACAAACTTATCGCTATGGGAGCAATTGTAACTCCTCAAGGGCATATCCTTACAAAAGCTAGTTCGTGCGTAGGAGCCAGAGAGGCAACATTAGCCAATGGAGAAATTTTTAAACTAAAAATTAAAAAGCGGAATGAAATTCTCGATCTTGCACTCTATCAAATTATTTCAGACCGAACTGACTTTCCTCATGTGATATGGAGTGAAACTAATTCCACAAATAATATTTCGTGGGTTCTTTCGGCTTACAGAGAATTGAGTGAAATAAGAGTTGGTATCTCTAGTGCTAATCCACGCGAGATTGGTAGAGAAGGTGGCGTAATGGGTGTAATTCTTGGGAACGAAAGTGCTAAGGGTATTCGTATTACTGAAGTTGTACCACAGGCAGCCGCTGATAAAGCAGGATTAAGACAGGGTGATATCATCCAAAAAGTTGACCGTAGATCCGTCAAGTTTAGAGATCAAGTAGTTGATCTTGTTGGGAAGAAAGATCCAGGTGATGTTGTAAAGATACAAATATTAAGAAAAAAGAAGACCGAAGATTACAACATTACTCTAGGTCACCGATCCGTTACTTTCGATTTATTTAACCGGAATTTACAGATGAGTGGGCCTGTCTCTAAGCGAAAAGACAATTTCCCGATGATAATACAGCACGACTTACCACTACCCAAAGAAGCGATGGGAGGACCATTATTTGATGTGGAAGGAAAGTGTATTGGAATTAACATTGCAAGAGTGGACCGAGTTACCGTCTTTTCTCTACCAAGTAATATAGCAAGAGTCATGGTTAGTGACTTGCAACCAATCAACTAATTAATTCATCAGCGTACTGGGTAGCCTAAAAGCACCCGAAATCCAATCTCTGAGCCACGCCATGTGGCATCCGAACTCTCTCGGTTTGCTGACCTGCACTCAAATGCTGTTCTATAAAAGCTTCCTCCTCTTAACACTCGACGTGTTCCTCTTATTGGACCAATAGGATTTATACTCACTCCTTCGTTGTAGGCAGTATAAAAATCATAACACCATTCCATAACACTTCCATGCATATCATAAATACCCCACTTATTAGGTTCAAATCTTGTAAACCTACTTGTCACAGGTATTAATTTGCCACGGTTAATCAATGTTGTATCGGAACCAATAATATACTCTTTCAAACCACCGTCTAAATTTGCGTTTAAGCCTGACAGTGTGGTTCCATCGCCTAGACCACAAGACCCCAAATTTCCTGCACGGCATGCATACTCCCACTCAGCTTCCGTTGGTAAGCGATATAGCATATTTTTTGGTAATAGGCCTTGGGCATAGGCTTTGTTTGTTAAATTATGACAATAAGCTGTGGCTTGTGTATACGAAACATTATTTACAGGAAGTTGATTTTGGTTTCCAAGCAAGGAATCCAGAATCTGTGAAAATTCTGCAATTTTGAAATTTAATGAATGAGCCACTCCTTTTTTAAAATTTTCAGGGGCTTTTCTCCAATAATCTATAATTTCAATTAGCTCCAGCAGTCCCATAATATTAGAGTTTAGCTGTTCGGCTAAAAGTGCTTCGAGTTGGCTCTTAAGAGAATCCGAAAGTTGATTCTTAAAAGTTTTATTACTTTTAAGTTTTCCGTAAAGGGCAAGTATTACACTTTGTTCATTTGGGGTAATTGTAAACGAATTATATTGCGTTAAACCTACCGCCAACTCATTCCACTCTTGAATAGTAGTTTCAAACTTTGAAATATAAAATGGTTTAGTCAAGATAACCTTGTGCTTTAATTCATCTATAGAACGTCCTTTTTCTTTAAGAGAACTCCCCATCATAAATTCACCCGGATTAATCTTAACAAATTTCTTCTGAAATTCTTTTCTGTTTAATATTTTAAGATCAGCTGCCGAAAATTCCTTATTTTGAGTTATTGGAAAAGGCTTAGTTGAATTTAATTTTTTTTTCCCAGAATGCTCTATTTCACCATCCGAACATGAAAAATGAAAAAAACAAAAGAAGAATAATATGAGTCTCATCATAAAATGAGCTCAAGTTTGAGTCATAGGCAATTTAATATAAAAGGTAGTGCCCTCCCCCTCAACGCTTTGAAACCATATCTGCCCATTATGCGATTTAACAATCACGCTGTGGGCTATTGCTAACCCTTGACCTGTGCCGACTCCAACTTCTTTAGTGGTAAAAAATGGTTCAAATATTCTTTCCTGTACCTTAAGGGGAATACCTCCACCATTATCAGTAATCGAAATTACGACACAATCATCTGAAGGATAATGCTTAGTGGTAATCGTAATTTCTCCTTTCCCTTTTGATTCAAAACGGTCCCTAATTGCATGCGCCCCATTAACCACAAGGTTCAAAACAACCTGATTAATTTCACCTACATTACAGGGTACCATCTGTAAGGTTTCATCTAAATTAGTAACGACATCTGCGTGGTATTTCCATTCATTAGTTGCAACTACAATAGTGGACTTAATTGCCTGATTTAAGTCGTTGGGTTTTTTTGCTGATTCCGCATCCCTATAAGCAAAATTTTTCATCGACTTTACGATAGTGGTAATCCTGGAAATTCCCTCTTGAGCTTGTTGAACTGCGTCAGGCGCATTTTCCTTCAAAAAAGAAAGCTCTTTGTCATCAGGAGCACTTTCTGAACCCGTAAGTTTAGAAATAAAACCTTCGACGGCTTCCTTCAAAAATAAAATATTATCATTTGCAAACTGCGAGGGAGAATTAATTTCATGGGCAATTCCTGAAGCTAATTGTCCGACAGCTTCCATTTTCTGGGCATGGACAAGCTGAGTTTCAAGCTCCTTACGTTGAGTGATTTCGAGCTTTAATTCATCGGTTTTTTTTACGAGTGCAGAAGTTCTTTTCTTTACCGTCGACTCCAAGCCAATAATTAAGCCCTGCAATCTTCTTGTTAAAGATTTAACTTCTATGGGTCCTATTTGAGGAGAATTGAAAGGTTGATTCATTTCGATTGACCTTGTTGCTGCCTCCTCAAGACGGGATATGGGTCGGGCAAAACTCCGGTATGTTATGAAGGCAAGAACTATAATGAGTATAAAATAAACAATGATAACAAAAATAAGAGAAAATCGACTGGTTTGCTCACGGTCTTCGAGCTCCTGCCACTTGATGGATAAAGCTTGATTAGCTTTATTCAGGTTTCCTAGAGCTTTGATCTCAAGATCATCCAAGTTGTTTTTAAGTTTTTCTCTTGTTGAATCATAATTTTTTCTTGCTAATAAATTCCTTGTCGCCCAGTCACTGTCATTTTGAAAAGGTGGCACTTTTTGCATTTCAGAAATTGAATCTTCAAGTTCTCGAATTGCTGTTGAAATTGGAATTAGGATTTCATCAGGATAATTTTCGTAATATTTGTCGGAAAGTTGGTTTGCTCCTTCTTTTGCTAAGGTAATTGCATCATATGCAATACTGAAAACACCAGAAAAATTTTCCGGGTAAATTTCCATAGTTATGAAGATACTTCTTGTAGTAGTAAGAAATGCCATTACATCAGAGAGCTCGTCGGACGAAATTCCTGATTTTTGTGCTTCTTTTTCTAATTCATCTGTTGCCTCGTTAAGCCCACTAAAAGTAAGCCAGCCAAATAAAGCTATGCATAAGGCACCTATTAAACTGCCACTGGTGAGCAGCACGATGTAGGTTCGTACTCTCACGTCAGGTAAACATAGTTCAAATTATTTAAGAAGACTTGCAGGAACAATAACCTGAACCTTGCTAGGAAAAGGGCTCTCCGCGTAACAGGAATTATAGTTCCGGATAACTTTAAGTAATTGTCGGTCAACATCTGTGCCTGCCGCCGCGATTAGAAAGCCGTCGTCCAGCCTGAGTTCTTGAGACAACCTCATACCAATATCAATATCCTCAATCTTTATTTCCTGAAGAGAGGAAGTTTCGGCAGCAATCACGATCAGATCTGATAAAGATTTTGTTACCTTGGGATCATAGTCCTTTGTGCGCTCTTTAAGGGTACTTACAATCAAGCTTCTGTTATAACCTTGTTCTTCATAGTAGTCGAAATCTAAGGCAACTTTGAGAATAGATGCAGCAATACGAACACCATCTTCCTTTTCCTCTTCAAAACGGTACTGAATATCTACGCTTTTAAGGACTTCTCCTATTTCTTCCAGACCTGGGATCTTATCGAGAATATTTCTAGTATCCTCGGGAAACTTTGCTAAAAGTGCCTTAATCTCCTTATTCAAATCTTTTCTGTAATAAACATCTTCCGTGACATTTTCAGGTAAGGCCAAATAAGCCAATTGAGAAAATACGGCTGCGACATCTACACGCCATGCATGAGGAATATTTAATTTGTTGGCCAATTCCTTAGCCATTCTTCTGACTCGTTGAACTCTGCCAAAAAAAAGTGGCTTTGCTGTGGACAAAGACTCTGCCAGGGCATCGACGGCTCCACGCAATGTTTGATCTAAAAGAATTCTTTTACTTTTTACTAAATCATGCTGCTCTAATCCATCATTGAGGACTTTAATGAGCCTCTCTGGAGGACATGGCTTGGAAAGCATTCGAAATACATTACCATCGTTGACCGCTGCCATTGCTGAATCAAAATCAGTATGTCCGGTAAGTAAAATAGTCGAAACTTCGTGATCTCTTTTTTTAATCTCTGCAAGCATTTCAGCTCCATTCATTCGGGGCATTCGCATATCCGAAAGAACTAGAGCAAAACCTCCTTCTTTCTCAAATAGTTCCAAGCCTTCAACGCCATCAGAGGCCAAATGTAACTCAAAATCTTTACGCAGATTCAATTGAAATCCTCGTAAAATGGATTCTTCATCATCTACGCAAAGTATCTTATTATTCATGAAAAGGAGGGTAAAACAGATTGTCCTAGGTTAGGAACAAAAGGACAAATTTTAATTAAAGGTCAAATTCACAATGGATCAATGTAAAAACTCTTTCAATAAAGCAAATCTATGTTGAATGCATGGAAAGCGGAAAATGAACCTCGAATAAAAATTTATTGAAAACGATCCAAAGCAGACTGAATTTGATCATCATTCCAACGATCAGTTGGAGGATAATCTTGATTAGACTGTAAGTCCTTTACCGTTACCTGACCTGCGCTCAATCCTGAATCTGGAATGTTAACATTTGCAGTCCATGCAATCCCATTTAAGACCAATTTTCGAAAATTATCTGAGCCCCAGTTGGCATGATTATGCCCACCCGTAAATCCAAAACCACGGCCATTGTTATAGTCTTTCCCCCGCTGGTATACCCAGGCTACATGTTGTGCCTCCTTCCTTTTTAAGACTGAATCACGAACCGCAGGATTATTGCTATGAGGGCCATCTTTTCTACGAAGAGTCGATTCGGAAGGTAAGGATGATAAAATGGGTGTTACTCCAGACATAGCTTCTCGAAATCTCATATGATAATACCACTCATCATTTATTGAAAATGGGCCTACACCAGATGCGACCTGATGCTTCGGAAATATAGTAAAGCTTGCAACCCAATGAGGATTCACTGACCAGTTCGTTTCAAAGTAACCACCAATCCATTTTAGGAAATAATTCCCAGGTGCACCTTTGGGTACCTCCACTCCGTAATGTATGCATGAAAGTCCAATTCCTTTGCGCATCAACTTGTCGAATTCTTTCAAGTGTGGATTAAGTAAGTGACGACCTCCGCCATCGCAATATACAACAATCGCGTCAGCATCTTCCAGTATAGCTGGATCCTTGGGGTAACCATCATCTGTAATCACCACGGACTTGATACCCACATTCGCAAGATTAAGTTGCTTTGATAGAAGTTTACTTCCAGCAATATGCTCATGTGAAAAATACCCGTGACTTTTCTTTCCTGCTATAAAGATAACTTTCTTTTCGGCAAAAAGACTCAAAGCCAATAAAAGACCTATTACATGTAAAGTAATTTTCATCTTCCAAGAGAAGATACGGAATCAATTTTCTGTCAAGCTATGGTTCTTATTATTTTTGATGAATGATATCTGCAGGACAGAAAAAAATTATAAAAAACTGCATTAATCACTTCCATTTTATGAATAAAGTCTACAAATTAATGTCCATGGAAATAAATAGTTATTCTAGAAGAAATTTTGTTAAAGCCAGTTCTGCTTTATCCGCAAGTGCCATCCTATCGTCTCCTCACATAGCGAATGCTCAAAACAGCAGTAAAACCTTAAAAGTTGGTCTTGTAGGAATAGGTGGAAGAGGAAGCGGAGCTGCTGCTCAAGCTATGGCGGCCGATGAAAATGTTGCTCTCACTGCAATTGGAGACTTGTTTGAAGATCGTATTAAATTAAGAAGCCGCATTTTAAAAGCTCGGGGTCGTGATAAGTATCAGGTTACACCGGAAACTACATTTACCGGATTCGACGCATACAAAAAAGTTATCGACTCAGGAGTTGATGTTGTAATTTTGACTTCCCCTCCCAACTTCAGACCCCAACATCTAGAATATGCTGTAGAAAAAGGAGTTCATTGCTTCTTTGAGAAACCGGTAGCGGTGGATGCCCCTGGAGTCCGCAAAGTGATTGAACTCGCAAAAAAAGCCAAAGAAAAAAACCTAGGGTTCATGTCAGGTTTTTGCTGGAGGCACCATAACCCTAAAAGAGAAGTTTTTGGAAAGATTTTAGACGGGGCACTCGGTGATGTGCAGGCTATGTATAGCACCTATAACGGTGGTGAAGTTTGGAAGAAAAAGAGAGAAGATGGCTGGGGTGACTTAGAAGCACAAATGCGAAATTGGAACGCACATTTATGGCTATCAGGTGATTCAATTGTAGAACAAGCTGTACACTGCATTGACATGATGCAATGGGCAATGGGAGATCAACTGCCCCTGTATGCAGAAGGCTCTGGTGGAAGACAGGTCTACAATGACCCAGACAAATATGGAAATATTTACGATCACTTTGCCTGTGTTTATCAATGGGAAAATGGTGCGAAAGGATATCATTTTTCACGACAGCAAAATGGCACTGTGGGAAGTTATGAAGTTGAATTATTTGGAACCAAAGGCACATGTTCTGCCAAAAATCGACACACAATAATTGCAGGCGATAACTCCTGGCGCTACAGGGGAGATAATAATGATATGTACCAGACCGAGCATGATGAACTTTTTGCATCAATTCGCAATGGATCGCCATTTAATGATGGCGAAAAAGCTGCACATAGTTCAATGGTTGCGATTCTTGGCAGAATGGCAGCTTACACAGGTCAAAAAATAACTTATAAGGACGCTTTAAATTCAAAAGAAAACTTAATGCCTTCTTCATTAGATTGGGATAAATCCCTCGAAGTACCTGCACCCCCTACCCCCGGAGTAACTCGGTTTGTTTAAAGGTTAAAATTATTAAAGTAGGATTATTTTTCTATAATCTTAAGCGACTGATAAAATTGAAAGAAAAGAGGATCTTTCTGCTTAACTTCCTGCATTACAGCAGGGTTCATTTGCTCGAAATTTAAACCTATCTTTAATACTAAGTCTCTATTATTAGCCTGCGCTACGCCAGGATCATCGAAATGTAAATCCCTGTATTCTCGAACCATTTTGCAATCGAAGGACTGAGTAGAATTGGATGTAATTTTCAAACTAGATAATTCAGATTGAATAGAATTTATACCTAAGGAATCTACCCCCTCAGAATCGATTTTTGCACGCTTGGTTTCTACATTTTTCTTGGCTTGATTAACCAAAGATTTTTTAAGTGCATAAGAACGGGCTTTGTCTTCTTCTAGCTTTTTATAAAAATCTATGCATTGCATTAGAATTGGAATATGGAATGTATCAATATTTTGACTGGTGTAACTATTTCTTACTCTCATAAGACCACCTATTTTAGAAGGGTAGATAAACTTTGTATCCCTAACTGCATTCATCCATTTTAATAATCCGTCAACAAGCACATAATCTTCCATTTGAGTTCTATCTACACTACAAAAAAACCATGGCGGACTTTCTACTTGTGGAACACTACTAAATCCACTTGGAGAATGAACAATCAACATATTTACTAAAAACGGGTGGTCAGAGCATGCATCAAGGAGTATTTCTGCTTCCCTTCCGGTTGCTCTGCAAATGATTTTTTCTGCAACTGCAGGAAAATTCTCTTTAAGTATCCTCAAGTCATTGACGAGAATATCTTTACTTCGAGTAGGAAGGGATAAACACGCGAAACCCTGCTCAAGAAGGTAATCTTCGTGCCTTTGCTCATACTGAGATCTGCTATCAACCGTATTGGAAACAGTGAATGGCTTAAGATCCACAAAAACAGCATGTGCAAATTCAATAGAATCTCGCTGCCTACCCGCCCAACCTTTAGCAACTTCCTCATCAGTGGGGAATCTTTTTAATCCAGGTAATGTTAAGCCACGAATATGCTTAACATCTTTTATCGCAAATGACTTTCTATTTGGCTCACTATCCTGAATAAAATCGATAAACTGGTCTCTTAGCGGCCTACCAAAACTCATAATTTTACAGGCATATTTATCTTCCTCAATTGCCCGAAAGATCGAAAACTCAACTTCACTATTATCAATTGGCGGACTTTGAAAATGATTAAATGGAAGAAGTTTGAGATATTTATTTAGATCTACTGAATTTTTGGCACCCCAACTACTTTCAAGTCTCATTAAGGAATATTTCTCAACCATTCGAAAACAAATTCCCTCAAATAAAAATAAGATGAAAACTACTGCAATAAAACTTGTTATTCCTAGGGCAATTCTCACTTTTCTTCCTCCGGTTTTTCTATTACCTCATCTTTATCAGAGAGCTCAGTTTCCTCCTTTGGTACTGATTGTTCCCTTAACTCTGCTAACTCAGGCGGTAATTCATCAAGCGCGGGTGGGGCTAAGTCATCGTCGGTCTTTTGCTCTTTTTTAATTTCACTTCCTTCATCAACTGGTCCCGAGTCAGCATCCACTTTAGGATTAATTTCTTCTACCTCTTTTGAAACTGCTGCTTTCTTTTCCTCGACAGGTTTAATCTCTGACTTTTTGTCAGTAATTATGGATGAAGCATTGTCATCATTACTACCCTCTTTATCGATTTCTGGATCAACTACATTGGTAGACTTGCCGGACGAGGAATCTATAATTTCTGTCTTTAATTCATCGACAGTAGGTAACTTTGCCGCAACTGATTTTGCAAGTTTTGACTTCTCTTTTCTTACACTTAAAAGAATCAGTATTATAGATATAATAAAGCCAACAGTTGAAAATTGAGAAAGCTCAATTTTATCTGCATAAGAAAGAATATGGTCATCGTAAATGATTTTGAACCAAATTAATGCAAGGACGAGTAGCAAAGGAATAACGATGGAATAGTAAAGACAAAGTAACTTAGCTTTTTTCGTTTTTAAATTACTTATCCATAACATTACAGACCCGTATGAAATCCCGATCAAAGTGCAAATTATCTTCAATCGAAATACCTGCTCTACAACAGTATCTTCGCAACCGGCTCCAATGATTTGCGGGATAGTGTAACCCACGAACTTTGAATACGACAAATTAACGATAAAATTTTCCAGAGCAGAAAAATCGAGAGCCAACCCTATCCAAAAAAGCGATAGCACTAAGAACAAAATTGTTCCTAGAGAAAAGAAAAATGCTTTACTTAAGGAGTACATGGGCAAGAACTCCTTTTATTTTAATTAGACCCTACTTGGCAAGAGTTTGTTGGGAAACGACCTGTATTTTAATCTATTATCAATCGAAGGCTCGCTGATGAGTTAGAGATTCATGAGTTTACCTGTACTATCCCCTACTTGCGAGGCATTCACCCCTGCCTTATTTAAAATCCCCAAAAATAGATTTGTCATAGGCACATTTCCACAAGAAATATGCCTTCCAGTAGTTAAGCCATGCGCTTGCCCACCAGCTAATAATACAGGAAGATCTGAATGACGGTGACGGTTTCCATCACTAATACCGCTACCCAAAACGATCATACAATGATCGATTAACCGACTCCCATCTATTTCGCGAATGTTTGAAATTTTTTCTAAAAAATAAGCAAATTGTTCAGAATAAAAATGATCTATCTTCGCAAGTTTCTTAATTTTCTCGGGATCTTCCCTGTGATGCGAAAGTGAATGGTGACCTTCAGGAACACCAATATCACGGAAACTTCGATTGCTTCCGTCGTGTGCCAACAAGAATGAACAAACACGGGTGGAGTCGCTTTGATACGCAAGACTCTTCATATCGAACATGATTCGTAAATGTTCTTTATAGCTACCAGGGATACCTTCGGGATATTCTAGATTAGATAAATTAATCCGAGATTTTTCATCACGCTCTATTCTTTTTTCTAACTCCCGTACGCTCGAGAAATATTCGTCCAGTTTTTCTTGGTCCACAATGCCAAGTCGTTTTCGTAAATTTTTTGCATCCTCAAAAGCAAAATCAAGAATACTTTTATTTATTGCTCTTCTTTTGAGCTGATTTTTGCGATCGACTGGTGAATTTGATTTACCAAATAACCGTTCAAATACTAACCGTGGGTTAGATTCCGGTACCATGGGCATAGATTCGGTTTTCCATGATAAATTATACTGATAAGCACAACTGTACCCAGAATCGCATTTCCCCGATCTCCTGACACCATCACAACTCAATTCCAAGGAACGAAGCTTTGTATGTTCACCCATGACACCAGCGGCAATTTGATCAACTGAGACACCGAGACTTATATCCTTACCAGCCGTTTTCTTGGCTTGGCATCCTGTCAAAAAAGTTGCATTGGCTCTTGCATGATCTCCCCCTCCGTCTCCATTGGCATAAGCTTTGGTGTGATCTAAACCACTCAAAACCTGAAAATCCTTGGTGAACTGCTGGAGAGGTTTTAAGCTTTTGGGTAATTCCTTTAGAGCTCCAGTCGCCTTTGGGCGCCACTCGTCCATAATTACCCCATTCGGAATGTATGTGAAACCCATTCGCAAGGGAATATTTACAGTCGACGCTCTTGCGAAAGATTCGAAAGAGGGTAGAGCAAGGGAAACTCCCAAGCCGCGAAGCATAGATCTTCGACTGAAAAGGTGGTTACTCATTATAAAGTATATTACTTATTAATAGTGATTTAGGACTAATTAATTAAAAACTTTTATCTAGAAAACTGAAATGGTTTACTTGCAATAATTTTAAAAAGTAAATCAGCAAAGTTAATTTGATCATTTGCAAAACTGGCTAATACTTCATCAATCGTTAGTCTATCTTTGTAACTAAGGCCCCGTCCCAATCCATAAACCAATAACTTTTGAGTTATGCAGCGATGTAACGCAGCTTTTTTATTATCTCTCAAAAACATTTGCAGTTCCTTAACTCCGTTAAATTTTTCACCCGAGCTCAATTTACCGCTAACATCAACAGGTCCTCCATCCTCCTCCACCCTCCACTCTCCAACAGGATTAAAATTCTCCATGGCATAACCTAGATTGTCCATACTCGCATGGCAGGAATAACAGGCAGGGTTTTTGGAGTGCTGAGTCATTTGTTCTCTAAGAGTAAGTTTGTTCTCTCTTTCCTTATTAGGCACCTCAAGTTCTGCCGCTCCAGGAGGTGGATCTCGGGGTGGAGCTGCCAGTAAGTTATCCAAAACCCACTTGCCACGCTTAACCGGAGATGTACGAGTCGGGTTAGAAGTTATTGTTAAAATAGAGCCGTGAGTAAGCAAACCTCCATGTTTTTTTAATTCATTACCCGTAAATACGACTTTTCTGAATTTCTGATCAAAATCCCCTTCGATTCCATAGTACTTCGCAAGATCTTGATTAATCATGGAAAAATTTGCCCCCAATAGAAGATCCGTGGGTAAATTTTCGGTTAGTAAAAATTTAAAAAATTCCTCGGTCTCCTGAATCATAGATGCTCGCACATCAGGAGTAAATTTTGGGAATTGAATTGGATTCGGATTTACAAGATTCAAGTCTCTCAGTTGGAGCCATTGCCCGCAAAAGTTTTTTACGAATTCGTTTATCTTTTCACAAAACAGCATACGAT
>JAOFOL010000090.1 GCA_028042835.1 Opitutales bacterium
TCTTTTTTTGTGCCTGAATACACAGGGTGGTCCTGGGTCAAAGCCTGCCCTCCTTCAGGATGAGCAAATTGAGTGGGCATTAGAAGAGCTTAAGAAAAATGATAAAGTTCGTTGGACCTTCGTTTTTATGCACCAACCGCTTTGGTTAATGGAAGAGGGTATTTTGATCCGGGATAAGGGAAAAAAAATTCTTCGTAAGACTGAGACAGGTTGGCCGAAGATCGCCAAAGCTTTGAAAGGTAGAGGGCATACTGTGTTTGCCGGTCATGTTCATCATTATGGAAAATATCAAAGAAACGGCACTTCTTTCTACACGCTTGGCACTACCGGAGGGGGAAGCAAGCTAAGAGGGGAGGCATTTGGTGAGTTCGACCATGCGACCTGGGTGACCATGACAGATAAAGGTCCGAGAATGGCCAATTTAAGCATCGATGGAATTATGAAGGACGATGTAACCACGGAGAGTCATCAAATTTTTTGGCGTAGCCTGGTATTTGAGGAATATTTCAAAAGAGAGACCAGGCTGGATGGAAAGTCCCTGACCTTAATCCTGGCAAATCCGTTTGATTTTCAAATTAATGGAAGCTTAACCTGGGTAAGTCCAAAATCTACGAATTTGGAGATGAGCCCGACGGTTAGAAATATTTCACTCGATCCAGGTGCCAAAGAGGAAATTATCTTCAATCTTCTCAGCCATAATGAAAAAAAGAATAATTCAAGATTAATGCCTAAACTGGAAGTACGGTTTAAGGCGGAAAATCATGCGTTGGACCTGAGTATGTTCCTTGATATTCCTCTTGAGAAATAGCCATGATAGATTCTCTGGTTAAGGTAGCCAAGAAATTATCGGAAGGGGTAAATTCCCTTTCTTTTGGCGAACCCACATCATTTATCTATAATCCATTGGAGTATGCGTGGGAGATTCATCAGCAGTATTTACAATTGGCCGGGCATGGCAAAAAAAAGGTGGTCATGCTGGGCATGAATCCCGGTCCGTTCGGGATGGCCCAGACCGGAGTGCCCTTTGGGGAGATTCCCGCAGTTCGTGACTGGATGGGCTTGCGGGGGGAAGTGGAAAAGCCAAGCCGGGAGCATCCAAAACGTCCGGTGGAAGGATTGGCCTGTACCAAGAGCGAGGTGAGTGGACGGAGACTATGGGGTTTATTTTCGGAGAAATTTCCGGATGCAAAAGATTTTTTCAAGGATCATTTTGTGGCCAACTATTGTCCGCTTGTCTTCATGGAAGAGAGCGGGAGGAACCGGACCCCGGATAAATTACCGGCTTCTGAAAAAAAGCCTCTGGAGGAGGTGTGTGACCAACACTTACGGGAGATCGTGGAGATCTTGGAACCCGAGTGGTTGATCGGGGTAGGTGGGTTTGCTAAAAAGCGGGCAGAAGAAGTATTTAAGGACAGGGAAATTAATATCGGGACAATTCTTCACCCAAGTCCGGCAAGCCCGGCGGCCAATCGTGGATGGGCTGAGGCAGCGACCAAACAATTAAAAGAGCAGGGAATCTGGGCATAAAAAAGCGGAGTCCCGATGAGGAGACCCCGCTTTTCTATTTTTGCCCTTTTTATATTTTTTCTATTCTGAAAGTCTGGTGCTGGTTTGTTGGCGAGTCGGAAAAACGATTCTGGTCAGGGAACGATTGCTTTTTTCGCGATGAAATTCAACTTTTGGAAATACTGGAACTGAAAATCGGGACTTAGTTTCCAGTGATTCCTGAATGAGTAGTGCCTTGCTGGCCAAGGATAATTCGGATCCGGCAAAAGCGAGAAAAAGAGATTCATTATTCATAGTAAGAGATATTTTTGATGGTGTAAGATAATATATAATACAAATACACTAAATGCATAAGTAGGTCAAGTAATTATTTTAAAATTTTGTTTTTCTGCCAAAAAAACGGGGCCTCGATATGGAGGCCCCGCTTGGTTAATTTCCTATTTTACCTATTTATTCAGTGGAATCCCAGGCTTCCCACTTTTGTTCGTTGAAGTTGTAGAAGTAGCGGGGATTGATCGAACCCTGTTCGTAGAAGTGCCAGGTCTGGGTATCATTCTTGTAAATGATGGGGAAGTTCTGGGGATCGATGTGCAACCATCCATGATCGGGGGTGTAGACCCAGCCGTGAACGAACGGAGTCTTGGCGATGCGATCAGCTTCGACGAGTTGTTCGTTGAGGGAGGTTACAGTGCCCTGCAGGTTTCCATTGTCTTCGCGTAGGTTGGTTACCTGCCCTGTAAGCTTTCCATTTTCAGTGGTGAGGCTGGTGACCTGTCCGTTGAGACTCTTTACCTGACCTTTTAATCCTGATACTTCAGTAGTCAGGACGAGGTTGCTGGAGTTAAGGTCGGCAACCTGCTTACGCAACTCGATGATTAGAATATTGAGATCTGTGATTTCAATCTTATGGTCTTTGATCTCAGCTTCAAGTTTGGCGATAGTCTCCTTGCATTTAAGATCAGGGGCGTCCCCAGGACCGGTCTTGGGTGGAGTGGCGTCAGGGGCGGGTTTATATGGGTAATTACTACCTTCTCCGGTTTTTCTTAGAACAAGGCGTATGCTACGGTCACCGAAATTCCCTCCTGCATTTCTTTGTTGGGGAACATTTTCGAAGTCTGTATTTGGGATTTTATTGTGAAAGAAACTTCCACCTAACATAAAGCACCTTGATTTCGAAGTATCTCTGGTAAATTCCCACATGCTTCCAAACATATCGTAAAAACCCCAGGGATTGGGTTGTAAAGTGCCTACTTCGACACTTCTTTCGATTGTAACTAGGGATGCGTTGTATTCATCTCCCCAGTAATATTTTGTCGTAGTTCCAGCTCGACATGCATATTTCCATTCATCTTTACTAGGCAGGTCATATTTCCAGTTTGGGTTGAGTCGAGCTGCATTGCTCTCAAGCTCATTGATTTTCGCAGCAAATGAAACGGCGTTATGCCAGTTAATTTGATGCACAGGTATATTATCCCCCTTTCCTCTATGACTTGGATTTTGTCCTGTAATCGCCTTGTACTGAGATTGGGTCACTTCATATTTTCCCAGATAATATGGTTCTGTTACCGTTAGAACTTTG
>JAOFOL010000091.1 GCA_028042835.1 Opitutales bacterium
TATAAAGGATAGCGCAATTTGATTACTAGAGTTACTTTTTGCAGAAAACTGAAAAACATAAGCAGATTTTTCAGGATATTCCGAATTAATGGAAAAAGTTTTTATTTCTTTCTCATTAACCCTCACTTGCATCTTGGCCATTTCTTCGCCCGCCCTGCTAGCGGAAGCGAATACTTTTGCTTGATAAGTGCCTCCAAACTCAGACTGATGAGAAATAATAAAACTACCCCGTGAAGGCATTACTCGAAAATGACCCTGCTTATTTCCTCCTTCGATATCATTCGCTTGAAACCTCACCTTCTCTCCTTGATCATCAATCGGCCCCAGAGTCTTTTCCATAACTATTTCAGCCATGTCTAAATATTTTTCCATAAGCAAAGGGGAAAGGGTTAACACTTCTCCAATAGTATCAAAACCATACCCTGTATCATCAGCAGGAAAATAACTCTTTGCATCGATTGTGATTTGAAACAGATCTTTAACCGTATTTTGGTATTCCGTGCGATTTAGCCTTCTTAAAACCACATGACCAGGATCAATCTGTTCGGCGTAATATTGAAAGGATGCTTTCTCAACCCATGATAAAATCTTAGAAATATCATCATTTTGTGGCTGTGGGGCATTGGCTGGCGGCATGTTTCGATTGTAGATGTTCTTCCACACTCGATCCCACTGTTTTTTATTCTCTGGAAAATTACCCTGACCGATCAATTGATCCATCTCAAATTCACCCTTCTTAGCTCCATCCCCATGACAATCATAACAGTACTCCTCGAGCAAAGGTGTAACTTCTTCCAAAAAAGCAGCTTTCTTTTCATTCTCGGCAAAGCCTAAGTTTAGCAAAAGAAAGAAAGGGAAAATAGAAACAATAATTTTTTGGTAAACCAATGACATGCTATTAACAGTATTCTCTTTCTTTTTAGGCAAACTACAAATGTCCTCTATCATTAATGAGAACTTTAATAATGGAACTAGAATTTAATTTACTTGGAAAGAATATTCAAATTGTCGAAAAGGATTGGCGTACTGGCATAAGGAAAGCCCCACAAAGCACACTTGCCGCCCTTATATTCGATATCAAATTTCTCGCTAACCAACCAACTGCTTGGCTCTATCTCTTGTGCTGGCCAAAGTTTGTAATTCACGAGCGTAGAATTACCTAAATCCTTAGGAATAATCTGGAAGCGCACAGACCACCATTGATCACCAGACCACGAGAATGGTAAAGTATGGAGACTTTTTTCCTCGAGAGATAAAACTAAATTTCGAGCGGCTGGGTTTATACGCAAACGAAACCCACGAACTCCTCCAATGCCTGCGGCAATGGAAGGCATCCTTCGGCCCATTTTAGTTGAGAAAAATGAAAATCTTAATTCCAGTGCCTTATCCCTTATTCTTGGACCAAAAAGTAAGCCAAAATCACCCATTGGTGAACCAGGTAGCCTTAGACTTTTTTGATCGTTGTGATCGATCTGTACCGTGTAAGCTCCGTCTAATATAAAAAGACTTTCGGGTTCTGCATCGACTTCCACTTCAGTAAAGTCTTCAGAAAATTCCTCCATCCATGCTTCATTACTTAAAGCAGGAATAACTAGAGTCTCAGCCTTACCTTCGACACCATTACCTAAGGGTGTAATAGAATGATTGCTATGAAAGCATCCGACCACTGAAATACAAGCCATTGTGACCAAACATTTCCACAGATATTGATTGCATGGGTTTTGAGTTCTACAGTTATTCATTTTTCAGTATGTGAAGCTGACTTTTACCTAAGGTCAATAGAACGGCTACTCCTATCCAGAAAAAAGCCAGAAAGGTAAGAGCTATGAAAAACCAAAGGAAACTGATACTTGGTGCATCAATAACACCTCCAAATAAGGCAGGTGCGATTCCTAAAATCGCTGAAATTGAGCCCAAAATAATTCCCCAAAACCCTAATTGTACATGTTCGAAAAAAAGCATTTTTTTGTAAAATCCGAAGTTCATAACCTACGGCTTCCAAAAGGGCAAATTCATTACTTCGTTCAACCAAATTCCTAGCCACAACCAACCCCAACCCACATGTACCAATTAACATCCCAAGCCCACCTAAACCTTGGAATATTGAAAGATAAGTATTCTCCACCTTTTGCAAATCCATGAGCCTTTCTCTGGTTCCTCTAAATTCCATTCCCTGCTGATACATCCGATCCTCTAAATGTACCGCTAATTTCTTTGCATCTTCTGCTTTTCCACTAATCAAAAAACTTCTGTATCCACCTTGTTGTTTATATTTATCTAAAAAATCTCCCTCTTTAATAAATATGGATCCTTGTAGCATTGAACCCTTAAGTGCTCCCACTAATTCGACCTCAAAAGCCTTCCCCTCTCCATCCAAAAACTCTAGTCTGTCACCTATACCCATTTTTAGGGCCCACAGTAAAGTATTTTGATCGACCAAAGCGGGAACTACACCTCCTCCAATGTTTTGAGATAAACTAGACCAATTTCCTTCAGCAAAAGAAAAGCGTTCTTCAAAATCACTTAATTTCACACCATAGATTTTTGGACGGAGCGCTTTATTTAAATTCAGACAACTTGCGTCATCCCCATCACGCAAACGTAGCGGTATGATCTTTGACTTGATCAAAAGGCTCTCATTTAAATCAAACAGTGCGATGGATTCTGCCTCATTCAAGTCATCATAGATAGGAGATGCTGATTCTCCCCAGTATGAAAACCCTCCGGTACCTGAATCTAAAGTCAGAATTGACTCAATAGGTGCTTTGCGAAACGCACCCGTACTTACAACTAAAAATGCACCCGCAGCCATTGAACCAACAGTGACCAAGCTACGCCCTGGTCTTCTGCCTAAATTTCGTCGATTAAGTTGAGGTAAACCCGACAAGTTCGAATCCCTGCGCTGAGGATTTCCAAGTTGAGATCGAAATAGAAAAAGACCTCCAATAAGTAACAAACCGCCTGCTCCGAAAAAAGTCATGGATGCCTGATGGCTGGATAGCCCTACTGACCACGCTGTTACAGCTGCCAAAATCAAACAAAAAAAACCAACCCACTGGTATCGTT
>JAOFOL010000092.1 GCA_028042835.1 Opitutales bacterium
CATGCAGAAAGCGATACTTAAACAACTGACTCACTCCTGAATTGATTATTCTTAACCTATGAAAATCATACTCGCCTACTCCGGAGGACTCGACACCTCCGTTCTCGTCCACTGGTACGCCAATTCCCAAAATGCGGAAGTCATCACTTATTGTGCAGATGTCGGACAGGAAGAAGAGCTCGACGGACTCGAAGAAAAAGCTCTCGCAACAGGAGCTACCGCTCACCGTACACTCGACTTAGTCGACGAATTTGCCCAGGATTTCATTTATCCAATGGTTCGAGGAAATGCGATTTATGAATCCCAGTATCTATTGGGCACTTCGATCGCCCGTCCCCTAATTGCTAAAGCACAGATTGACATAGCCCGGGAATTCGGGGCAACTGCCTTGGCTCACGGAGCAACTGGCAAAGGGAATGACCAGTGTCGCTTTGAACTGACCTTCTCTGCCCTTGCCCCTGATCTTAAAATACTTGCCCCATGGAGAGATGCAGATTTCCGTAAAACCTTCCCTGGTCGCCAGCAAATGATTGAGTATTGTAAAGATCATGGAATCGACGTCGAAGCTAGTGCATCCAAGCCCTACTCCATGGACCGTAATCTTTGGCACATTTCTTACGAAGCTGGTATCTTGGAGGATCCGTGGTTTGATCCAACTACACCTGATAATCGGGAAATGTATAAATTAACCGTGGATCCTGAACTTGCTCCGGATGAGGCTCAATACCTAGAGTTGGAGTTCGAACAGGGTAACTGTGTAGCAATCGATGGAGAAACCGGTTCACCTTCCGATATAATTAAGAAGCTTAATGTAATTGCCGGAAAACACGGTATTGGAAGAGTTGACCTCGTTGAAAACAGATTTGTCGGAATGAAAAGCCGAGGGGTATACGAAACTCCTGGTGGAACGATTCTTTTAAGTGCTCATCGCCAACTTGAAACTCTTACCATGGACCGTGATCTCATGCACCTGCGTGACTCTCTCATTCCACGATATGCTGAGCTTATCTATTACGGCTTTTGGTACGCACCCGAAAGAGATGCTCTACAAGCCCTCATTGATGACAGTCAAAAAACTGTATCAGGTATCGTGCGCCTCAAACTTTATAAAGGTAATATCACAACCGTGGGTCGCAAGTCCGATCAATCTCTCTACGATATGGAAATTGCTTCCATGGATGATGATGAGAGTGATTATGCACCTGAAGATGCCGGTGGCTTTATTCGTCTCCATGCTCTAAGACTTAAAGAACGTGCTCGTAAGCAGGGCTACAAAGTATAATTTTTTTTCAGATGCGCCTCTTCGTCATCGATAACTACGATTCCTTCACTTACAATATCGTTCAATATTTTGGCGAATTGGGTGCAGAACAGGAAGTGGTTCGCAATGATGCAATTGCTATCGATGATCTCAAACTCGATGGATTCGACGGATTGGTAATTTCTCCTGGGCCCTGCGATCCTGATCGTGCGGGTATCAGTCTACAAGCAATCGACCGATGGGCAGGAAAGATCCCCCTACTCGGAGTTTGTTTAGGGCATCAATCAATTGGGCAGGCATTTGGGGGCAAAATTATAGGGGCTCATAAACTGATGCATGGAAAAACTTCCAATATCAGCCATCACAACAAAGACCTTTTCAAAGGCATGCCTCAGGGATTTTCTGCTACCCGCTACCATTCTCTTGTCATTGAACGGGAAAGCTTGCCAAATTCATTAGAAATAACTGCCACTTCCGAAGATAATGAAATTATGGGAATTCGCCACCGCGAGCTTCCTGTATGGGGTGTGCAATTCCATCCTGAGTCCCTCGCGACAGAAAATGGAATTATGATCTTGAAGAACTTCCTAGAACTCTGCTAGAAACATATCGTGTGGTATATGGAATCCTACGAAATCAATGCGTTGTCCTAAGTGTTCGTCTGAAGAATTGAAGGTTTTGGAGACGAGGGCCGATAAGGTTGCCTCAACCCGTCGAAGGCGGGAATGTCTTCAGTGCAATCATCGCTTTTCGACTATCGAAGAAGTCCTACGGGAGGATTTAGCGGTGGTCAAGCGAGACGGAAGAAGGGAGAGCTTTGATCGTACAAAGTTGGCTATGGGCCTACGACGTGCGATCTCCAAGCGTCCCATCGATGCGGAACAAATCAACGCTTTGCTTTCGGACACACTTCGTCGAATTGAAAACGAATTCGATAATGAGGTGCCTAGTCGAGCGATTGCGGATGCAATCATGCAACGACTACGCAAGGTAGATGCGATCGCGTGGCTGCGATACGCTAGTTTCTACCAGGATTTCCATGGGCTTTCTCGCTTTGCCGAGGAGGTCATTAACTTGGGTGTGGGGGATACTGGTGGGGAAGACGGCGACTAAACGAGACGACTACACCAGGCTTCAGAACCTGAACGCACTATTCTCGGTTATCGGGAGTGTTTCTACACAAGATGAAACTGTGCAACTTCAGCGTACCCTGACTTTCATGCGTGAAAACGATAATGAGAAAGGACAAATGACAATTCGTTCTTTCGAGCATTGTATCGAACAGGTTGTGCGTTTCCATTTCCCAAACGATCGAAACTTTCATTACACCCATTGGAATGCTCGTTGCCATGCCATTGAACCACTCTGGGTGAGAGCATCTGTTCTCGAATTTGTTCAATCCTTTCAAAGCTCCATGCGAGGCTTTATATTGGTCTCTGGAATTAGGGAAACTCTTGCTGCTGGAAGACGTTGGACCGTACGCAAAGAAAAGGAATACCTAGACTTACGCTCATACATCGAAGACCTTGTCGTCCGCAATGCGAGGCAAGATCAGGATCTGTCCGTCCTCTTTTTCTAAGTTCCGGATCCTCACCCGAAGATTGACACAATCATTGGATTGTTCAATTATTCAAATCAATGAAACGAATCGCTGGAATCGTGATTTTATTGTTGGGTCTGTTATCAAATGCCCATGCGGTTCCTCCTGTT
>JAOFOL010000097.1 GCA_028042835.1 Opitutales bacterium
GAATAAGACCGTTAACTGAAAACCAATCTACCATACTTTTACGGAGTGCATCTAGTAAAGTAACATAATCGGGACACACATTAATTTTTTTTCTAATTTCAACTATCTTAGCACATCTTTCTTTTCTATCTCTTATTCCCTTCAGTTCCTCCCTCATTCGTTTAACTTCTGGACTAACTTGACACCACCCATCTTTTTCAGTCCATCCAAATCCTTCCCGTACTACCTTGTAAAAGTTTTTGTCCTGAAATTCACTAGTATCAATTCGATAATCTTCAACTGAAGCAAGCGAACCGAAGAACTCCTGATCAAGTTTAGTTGACTCGTCTAAGATCGAATCAAAAAGACCTTTTTCTTTCTTTTTAAATAATTTTGAAAATCCAAACATTTAATAATGTAAGCAAAAATAGTATCTGTTCGCTTCCAACTCGAGTATGGATTCATCAAACATGCCCAACTCGCGGTATCCGTTCGAGCGGGAAAGGCGGATGGAGGTTTTCATTTTCTTTGACCCGTCCAATTGTATCTTACGCTTGTAAGCACTACTTTACTATTTCTTAAGAGTTCTAGATTCACCTTTTTCTCATAAATTAATGCGTCTAAACCATATTTGTTAACTTCCCGAACAGTCGCATATCCAAGGACTTTCTTTTTACCTAAATCCCATATTGCAAAATGTACACCACTAACCAAGTTAGTATCAGGGACGCTAAATGTAATCAAGTTAGAGTAATTGGAAACATATCCGTAAACATTTGCTCGAAATTCAAAACCTTGTATTTCAATGATTAATCTTATTCTCCGGGTAATTGAGTCAGATTTAATTTGTAAAAGGCATACAGTTTTTCCCGAATATAAAGGAATCCCATGCAAAATTAGTTTTTCCCGATCAATCTTAAGACCAAGCGGAATTCTATCTATAGAAATTTGCTTCTTTTCTATTTTTTTATCTTTAGAAAAGATTGCTTCTTGAATCTTGTAACCGACTTTACCTCCTAAGGAAATTTCTTCTTCAATCACCCGCATTGGGGGATTAATTGGCAATGCTTTTATATCTTGGCTCGTCACCGCTTCTATCTGTTGCTCGGCATTGCTTAACCTAGGGGCAAGAAGTTGATTATTTGAATTATCTGATTCATCTTTTTTTTCAATCGGCCCTTCTAGAACATGCTTTATCAATATGCCTGCGGCAATTAAACATATTATAGACATTACAAATATCTTTCGTTCCCTTGCTTCCTTCCTCTCCGCTGCTTCATTAGCCCATTCCTCAAGAACTTCGTTCGCCTCTTTATCACGCTGCACTTCGTCCGCCTTTCGTTCCCGCTCTTTCTTCGCTTTTAACTTACGCCCTTCCTCCGCTTTTCGTTCACGTTCTTTCTTCCTTTCCTCTGCTTCCTTCGCCCGTTGCTGAAGCACTTCGTCCGCCTTTCGTTCCCACTCTTTCTTCGCTTTTAACTTAGGCTCTTCCTCCGCTTTTCGTTCTCGCTCTTTCTTCGCGTTCTCAATCTTTACTTTATCTCTTAGTATCTGTTGTGATTCTAATATAGCATCTAATTTTGATAAGCTTTCCTTTCCCCCTGCACCATATATTTCACAATTAGGTTCATTTTCTTTGAGATTAGAACGAAAAGTTCGAGGTGACCACATACCCTCCCATCTTTCGTCAGCTAACTCTAGCATAGTTTTCTGATTTTTAGATTGAGCTGGAGTTTCGCTTTTATCTACATTTTTGTTCAGAGTAATAAAATCATACTCCGATTTATCTCCCAAAATAGTCGGAGCTGAGTTGAATCCTAATTTCTCTGCAAATTCCTGATACTTTCTATTCGCTCGTTTATCCTTTGAGTTTACATGCAAAAGCAAGGTTTCATTTGGTGTCGATTCAATGACATTTTTTACAAAGGAAACTAAAGATTGAATGTCTTCGTCATCTAGCTGCTTAGAAGCAAAAAAAAAGGAAAAATTTATAAGAGTATTTCTACTTTTTGTCTTTCCACTTGGATTGATTTGATTCCAATTTAGAAATGATTCAGGACTACATTGTTTAACCCTTGATGATTTAAACTTGGTGTAACCATTCCATTGTTTATGACCCAAGTTTAACATTCCTTGAGAATTATCGACGCCAATATAATCGAATGTTTTGTTCTCAAATGAATCTGCAAAAGCTAGGCAAGTTGTTAAAGGCCCGCATCCTATGTCGTAAATTAACAGTCCGGATTCGAGTATTGATTCTAGCTTATCATGTTCTTTGCTGAAAATCTCTATCCCCCTTTTGATATGTCCAGGCATATTGCAGTAAGCGTAGAGCAAAACCTTTTCTTCAATGGTAAAGCCACGACTCGCTCGGGTAAAGTCAGCCCTACCTAATTCGATTACTTTTGTTCTTACAGTATTTAAATGCTTACCAAGCAGTATGTCTTCATCAAAATTCGTCCTGCCATCTGCCTTTATAGGTTCAACGACATATTTTTTCCTTACCTTGGCTAATGCAGGACTTTCTTGCATGGAAGATTAGTTACTCTTTTTTTCAATCACTGATAAGCCTAAAGTTCAATCAGTTACAAATATAATTTATTTTTACATATATTTTTTGTTATTATCATTAAGTCGCATTAGAAATAGCAATTCTCCTTAACGATGTATTCGGAAATCTTGTTTTGGTAGCTAGATTGAAATCTTGCAGGACGAATTTCTATAAAGTAGGTTAAATAAACTCTTGATAAATTTTAAACGAAAATGCAATTAGATCTATTTGACTCAGATAAGGATAAGA
>JAOFOL010000093.1 GCA_028042835.1 Opitutales bacterium
GCAAGATACTGCATATGGGTTAGTCGATGGTATACACATCGAATTTGAAAGAATGGGCTTTTCGATGGTGGAAGCCGGGACGAATCGTCTTTCTGGTTTGTATAGTTCTTTTGACTCACCACGAGAATCAGGCACGCAGTTTGATCTATTGTTGGTTGCCCGACGGGAGGGCGGGGCTGTAGCGTTTGAGCAAGTGGTAGAGAATTCACCATTAAGCCTTCTCAATGGTGATCAGCTTGAAGAGGGACCAAATCAAGAGCTTTTGAGTAAAGAAATGGGTGGAGTCATCTATTTTAATCAAACAACAGAAGAGCCTGTGTCTTTGAATGGTTTTGATGATAGCCACAAAGAAACTTATCCATATTCGATCCGGTGGATTCCAGAAGAGGAAAGATATTTTTTAATTAAATGCTCTCAATTTCCCCTGGATCATAGGCACCAACATCATCCCAGTAATGGTTTTTTAGGAATTCAAGTAGATATTCAGTGGCCTTACAAGGTGCCGGACCCGACAAGTGATGAAGGGTACCGGCGGGTTCCGGTGAAGTATCGAAATCATTTCCGATTGCCTATGGCAATTACACGCTAAGAGAACCGTAATGTTCAAGCATTGGTTGCTAGCAACTCGACCTAAAACTTTAGTAGCTTCGATTTTACCTGTTACCGCAGGTTTCCTCCTTGCATACGAGAAGTCTAAGAATGTTTCGATTTTTATGGGTTTTCTTTGCTTGATATATTGTGTGTTCATTCAAGTGGGTACGAATTTTGCCAACGATTATTTTGATTTTATCAAAGGGGCAGATGATAAAAGAATAAATGCACCTAAAAGAATGGTAAGTGCTGGCTTGGTACAACCAAAAGTAATGCTCTTAGCTACACTACTTGTGTTTATATTGGGTTTCGTTGTCGGTATTGTCGTTATGGAATTGGTTGGTGGTAGTCGATACCTGCTGGTTATCGGACTCTTAAGTCTGATTTGTGGGGTCGGTTATACTGGAGGTCCTTATCCTTTGGCTTACAATGGTTTAGGAGATATTTTTGTGATTCTCTTTTTTGGCTTGGTAGGGGTAGAGGCTACACATTACATACTCATTTTATCCGCAGGTGAACTGTGGCAACCTAACTGGATTTTACCCCTGGGAGTAGGCTTTGTTATAAATAATCTTTTAGTCGTAAATAATTACAGAGATTATGAGGAAGATAAAAAAGTTCAGAAGAAAACGCTTGTTGTATATTTCGGAAAGAAATTTGGATTGGTGCTTTTTCTTTTGGGTATTCTGGTTTCAACCATTTTAATTCCATTTCTAATACCTAGCGCTTGGACTACTATCTTTCTCGCACCACTTGGGTTCTATGTCTTGTTTATTTTACGCAAAGCAGTTACAAAGACTGACTATGACAAGGCTTTGTCTGCATGCGCTGCTACAGTGTTACTATATACTATTACCTTGTTGCTTGGTTATTTGGAGTTTTAATATATCTTGTTGTTCATGTTTACACCAAGTTTAGATGAATTCGAAAAGTTTAATCTTATCAAGTTGCTATCAACTTGCTTCGGGAAGCCCGAAAATTCGGCCCGAGTCTGTATATTAGTTGATTTACCTGACTTGAATCTCATGAAAGAATATTCTTTTTTGAGTAATGAAAAGTTTGCAGTTCAACAGCATGCTGTGACCAAATTTTTGGAGCCCTTACGAGGGAGCATCGGTAGAGAGTTTAATGCGACCAATGTTAACATGTTTGCTTACAAAACAACTTATGGAAGTAACCTTGACCCAGAAGACGGTGCAATGGACGACAAGGGTACATACCTATCCCTCGATAAAGACATCTATCCTAATTATGATATAATTCTCGCAGTCACTGATTTTTCGCTAACTGCTCCATTAACTGCGAAAGCCAAAGAATATGGGTTTCGTGGGGCAACGCTCCACGGTCTGAATGACATTATCCTTAATTCAGGACTTTCAGTTGATTATAACTTTATTAGCGAACAAGCCGAAGTATATAGAAATGTGCTAACCCAATCGGATAAATTTGAAATTAGCTTCGAAACTCTTGGTGTCTCTTACAAACTTTTCTTGCATTGCAACAAACAAGATGCACAAAAAAGTCATGGACTTTGCCCAGCCGGTAAACCTGATATTGCCAATCTTCCAGCAGGAGAAGTTTATTTTGTTCCCGAAGGTGCTGAGGGATCATTTCCTTTCAGGTATTCCGATGGTACTCTTGCTGAAATGATCGTCAAAGATGGTAAAATTACGGAAGCGCAGTATTTGCAAGGTAACATCGACAATGTTAATGCAAGGAATAAACAACTTAATGATGACCCTGCAACTGGCATACTCGGAGAACTTGGTTTTGGTACTCAACTTCTCCCATTTTCAGGCAAAGATATTCAAGATGAGAAAATATTTGGAACATGTCATATTGCAACTGGAAGAAGTGACCATCTTGGAGGAAACTTGACACCAGATTTATTTAATTCAAAAATGAATGCTTCTCACGACGATATTCTTTATGCACCGCCTAAGACACCTGAAATTAATGTTACAAGCGTTAAAATGCACAAAAATGGTGAATCCTTCGAAATTTTCACTAGTTATGAACCCACTCCCTGGCTACTCGATCAATTATCAGAGGCTTATCCTGTGGAAAAGTTTGCTGTTTTGTCTTAGTGTATCCCCTTTTATTTACCCATTAGGGTATCATGCTTTTGGGTACAGAGATGTACCATCAGTACCGGTTGTTCCTAGGACTTCAAGTGTACAGACTATTCCCTCGTTTTCGTCTTTCAAAAAGTCATCCAAGGCACCACTAGCACCCAAAGCAAGATTTGCTCCCCGTAT
>JAOFOL010000094.1 GCA_028042835.1 Opitutales bacterium
CTCTACAATCAATGCATCGGAATCCGTATAGCTGGGTTCCCCAAAGTGGACATTTTGAATAATTACATTAAAAATTGCTATGATAGTTCGAGACACGGGTCCGAGCATAATGTTGGAATGGGAGTTTATGTTTTAAACTCCCTGGATGTACGGATACTGGGAAATATCATTCAAGAATGTTATGTTTCACAAAGTGATGTTGGTACTCCAATCTATGCACCGCTAGGTGTGCTCGTTCAAAATAATTTATTTCTGAAGATAAGTGTGTACAGCACGACCGTTGTGCGCGGTGGGGTGTTGGATACGGATTCGCTTTTTGGAGATCCTAAGTTTGATTCTAGTGGTGACCTAACCCTAGCACCCGACTCCCCTTGCATCGACAAGGGTCCGCCCGATCCGCAATACAATGACCGGGATGGTTCCCGTAATGACATCGGTATGTTTGGCGGGCACAATTTTATACCCGATGGTCGGACGACCAATAAACCGATCGTGCTCGGTCTTGATGTCGCCCCGATTGCCGTGCCCACAGGAGGCACCGTCACCATCGAATCCACCGGAGCCACCGTGAAATAAATTTTGATCATGAAATCTGCCATTCTCACCTTTTTCCTCAGTCTCATCCTCGGAACCACCCTCGCCCACGGGGCGGTACACAATGTGGTCTCCGGGCAGGACCTACAGTCTGTGATTGATTCGGCCAGTTCTGGGGACCAAATTCGTCTGCTATCCGCAACTTATGGGGACATTGAAATTTCAACCAAGGATTTGAGTTTCAAATCAACCGGAGCAACCCCCGCCTTTTTGGGAAATGTTAAGATTTCTGGTTCAGATGTAGAATTCATTCGGGTTAGTGCTGCCACACTTGAAGCCGACGATCTGCCAAATCACCCGGGTAAGTTGATCCTTACCCAGGGCACTTTTAATTCCCTTGATATAAATTGCTCGAAATCCTCCTTACTCTACTGCGAAATCGAACACCTCGTAATTGCCAAACAAGGCTTGGTTGTAGGTTGTAATTTAGATGGCAAGATGGACGGTGGGATCGGAATTGATATTCATGGATCTGATACCATCGTTACCGTTCGGAATTCCCGCATTCATGATTACAGTAAAGTGCAGAGTGAACAAACCATTGAAACCTTGATTGGTATTCGTGTACACCTCGGGGCAAAAGCGTTCATAAGAAACAATGTAATCTATCATTGCTATGAAAATAATACAGTAGGGAAGGAGACCGACTGTGGTATGGGAATATTCATAAAGCCTAATTCTGAAGCATCAATTTTGGGAAATGTCTTGTGGCATTGTTTTATACAATATTCTGGTGATGGTAATCGTATGGCCACTCGGGGTAACAGTTTAATTTATGCCCCATTAGGTACCATTCTAAGACACAATGTTTTATGGAAGAACTGGGGAGAAGTTGACCGAATCAAAGGAACTGTTACTGGCAATGAAAATTTAGATACCGATCCGAAATTTACCGATTTTGCCAATGGTGATTTCACTCTCGCATCTGACTCCCCAGCCATCAATGCCGGGCCGCCGGATCCGCAGTACAATGACCGGGATGGTTCCCGTAATGACATTGGGATGTTTGGTGGTCACAATTTTATTCCCGATGGACGGACCACCAATAAACCGATTGTGCTCGGTTTGGATGTTGCCCCGATTGCCGTGCCCACAGGTGGCACCGTCACCATCGAATCCACCGGAGCCACCGTGAAATAAATTTTAAATCATGAAATCTTCCATCCTTACTTTTTTCCTCAGCCTCCTTCTCGGAACCACCCTCGCCCACGGGGCAGTCATCATGGTCAGTCCCGGACAGAGTGTGCAAAACGCGGTGGATGGTGCATCCAATGGTGATGTTATTAGAGTGATGCCCGGTAACTTTGCTAATTTGACAGTCGTGGATAAAAACTTAACCATCCGCAAACATTCAACCACTCCCCCGGTATTTGGAAATATCGAGGTAAACGGGAGCAAGGTTAACCTGATTGGAATTGAAGCCACCAACCTGACCGCTCGGGATACTTCAAATCCAACAAAATTAGAAATCGTTCAGGGCTACTATTCAGGATTAATCGATTTCAACGCAACCGTCGGAAATTTTCGTTATGCAGGAATACGCCGAATGATGTTTACTGGAAAAGGAAATGTGGTTGGGTGTGATTTGAATGGAAATTCAGAAGGTGGTATTGGCATTTCCATTGAAGGGACGGACACCTTTCTTTCAGTTCGGAATTCTCACATTCATGACTATCAATTCCCACACAATATTTCTTTTTATGAACAATGTATTGGAATTCGTGCAAGAAATGGTGCCGAGATTCAGATTTTAAATAATCTCATTGAGAGGTGCTCTGATACGCATAGGGATGGAAACAACGATCCTGAACCAAAAGCCATACTTATCAAAGATTCTGCGAGTGCTTATATTCTCGGTAATTTGATACAAAATTGTTATTCTGCATATAGAAATACCAGAATGGTTCGAGCACCAATTGGTACAGTTTTTCGAAATAATATGATTGTGCCTAAGGGAGGTGTAGGAGGGGGGGCGACTGCCCAGGGATTTGAAGGCGGGGTAATTGGACAGGACATTATTCTCGATGTTACCGATCCACTCCTAAACAATGACCTAACCCTAAAACCCGATTCCCCCTGCATCGACAAGGGTCCAGCCGACCCACAGTACAATGACCGGGATGGTTCGCGCAATGACATCGGTATGTTTGGCGGGCACAATTTTATTCCCGATGGGCGGACCACGGATAAACCAATCGTGCTTGGA
>JAOFOL010000095.1 GCA_028042835.1 Opitutales bacterium
GGAATCAGAACCATAATAGTTGGCATTCGGTTGGTAGGTGAAGACCTCGGGAGATGAGCCATTGCCATCGACTATTGCAGTTCCATTACTGGGAGACGAGAGAAGAGACCAAGAGAGTTGGGCAGGATTGGTGTCCGAGTCAGTGGCATTGAGCTCACTTGCATTCCATGACACTTGTGAATCCTCCGAAGAGACTTTGGAGATCGGACCTGCACCTTGGGAAATCACAGGGCTTTCATTGGCAGAACCGAGAAATGTGATGATTACTTTCCCATGCCCGATATTTGCACCAGAAATCGTACTTGCATTAAAAACTCCACCTACATAAGAAGAACCACCTCCACCTCCGGTACTGTTTGCTCCAACAGTTCCTCCATAAAAACCTCCTCCCCCACCTCCAGAAAGGTTTGTAAGTGTATTTTGACCATTACCTAGTGTATGACCTGAGGTTTGTGAGCCTCCAATGCCTGGAGTTCTATTCGAAAATTGTGAAGAGTTCGGTTTAGTTTGACCATCTAATCCTCCCCCATTGCCACCGTTACTTAGTTTAACAGCAGTTTCTGCGTTTCCACCACCTCCACCACCACCGGCAACAATAGCTCTATCTGTTAAGTCGATTCCGACAAGCCTTACATCAGAAGCACCACCGCCTCCGGTTGCACTAGTGCCGTAACTACTGTCTCCGCCTCCATTCCAACCACCTCTCTTTATACTACCTATTCTTTCCGTTCGATTTGGATATCCTTCTCCTTGCTGACCGACAAAAATATAGATGGTTGCACCAGCGTTGAGAAATATTTTTCCGCTAGCATATCCACCAAGACCTCCAGTGCTGTAGAAAGAACTGGACCAAGTGCCACCTGACCCCCCTTGTGCTCCATATGCTTCTATCGAGTAATCTCCATCTGCAGGCACTACCCACTCTTGAATGCCTTGAGTGTTGATGGTGACATTTCCGGCTAGATTGGTGCCCGTGTAATTTGCGTCAACTTGGGCCTGTGTTGGACCTTCCCGGCCGGTCGCTCCGGCGTTGGTAAAGGTGTAGGTCTGTCCGTTAAGAAAGCCAGCATACAATAAAACCGAAAGCGGAAATATGATATTATGTTGAAACTTTTTCATATTCTAAATGAATCCATCAAAGAATAACTTTATAATATTTTATAAGATAGTCTAATTAAAAATAGCAATAGATTATAAATATTCTCTATTACTATATTAGCGAAAGTAGTAATAAAATTACATTCTTACCGTTTTTTATTTTGACAGCCCTAGACAAAACAAGTCTCCGCGGGTGTTACGAACATAAAGGAGTCCGTTTGCAAGGACGGGCATAGTCCAGGTTTTTCCCCCGATGATCTGCTCGCGGTTGAGGACTTCGAATTTTTTTGGATTTACCTTGGCAATGGTACATTCTCCACGCTGCCCGAGTAGGATCATTCGGTCATCCGCGACAAGTAAGGAGCCAATTTGTAGACCACCGTCTGCTACCCGCCACTGTTCCTTGCCCGTGGAAAATTGAATACAGGTAAAATCCTTGGGGCCGGCCATATGTACATTACCATCGAAGCCGAAAAGATAATCATCCACGAGAATCGCGTGGTTCATATGGGTGGACAAATTCTTGTTTTCATAGATTTTTTTGAGGGATTTTCCATTCCATTGGAAGAGGGCACAGCCCCGGCGATATCCTGTGGAAATAAAAATTTTGTCTCCCTTAATAATCGGAGTGGAAGCATTGGTACTGTAACTGGTTTCCCATTTTTCGAAGGCAAGAGTCTTACCATTACTTCCGTCGAGGATGACCAAACCGTCGGTTTTGATGACGGCAATATGGGTATCTTTTCCACTTTTGAAAGAAATGGGCGAGCCATAGGCGGGACGGTAATCTTTGCTTTTCCAGATGATTTTCCCCGAATTTTTATCGAGAGCATAAGTGGAACCTGCTTCGATAAGCAAAAGATTTCCCATGACATAGGGCGAGGCGGCAAATCCCCAATCGGGAACTTTTTTCATACTTGAGACTACCATCATATCCTTGAACCATACTTTTTTTCCTGTGCCAGCTTGGTAAGCACCAAGTTTGCCATGCTTACTAATGGTATAGACTAGATCACCATCTACCGTGGGGGTGGCACAGGGACCACCCTCATGTAAATAATCGACAAGGGGGGCTTCATACGAATCAGTCCAGATTGGCTTTCCGGTTTTCGCATTCAGGCAATAAACTGTTTCCTTGCCTCCGCGTTTCTGACCGTCATGCCCCATGGTGAAGAGACGACCATCGGCTACCACCATCGAGGAGAAGCCAACACCAATTTTTGTTTTCCATTGCAAGTTATCGAGGTCATTTCCCCAGTCGGACTCCGTGGATACTCCATCGTTATTCGGGCCGAGCCACTTCGGCCAGTCAGCAGAATGTAGAAACGGAAGTAAAAGTATGTAAAAGAAATAAAGGTATTTTGTCATCTTTTGATCTGGGCAGTTAGAAAGGAAATAAGTTCGAAGCCTTCTTCGGATGAAGAGGCAAGTGATATGAATGTTTGGTCTGGGCCTATCTGTATTGATGTTTCGAAACGAGTTGACCAGAAAGTTGGTTCCTTTTCACCGTTAGCTTTGATTTTATCATCAATGAGTCGCGTGAATTGGGATAAAAAATCAATTTCAATAACCTGATATTTTTTGATTCGTGGAGTAAGAACTAAAGAGAGGCCGATATTTCTAGGAATTCCATTAGGTTTTTTATTCTCGTTAATATTATCTGTATTAGGTTTCGCTGAATTATTGGAAGATTCCTCCGC
>JAOFOL010000096.1 GCA_028042835.1 Opitutales bacterium
GGTTAAATAATTATCAAATGTCTGGTGGGCAGGAGATGTAAAGGTACGGGCTCCTCCGTAATACCAGCAACCCGATCCATAATCCCACCAAGTGACCACGAAATCATCGGCCTTTGCCACTTCGTCTAATTTTTCCAGAACATCAATTGTTTTGGTTGGGTAAACTACATGGGAGTGATAATTTTGAGCATGCTGAATATTTGGTCGCAACAAGAAGACAACTACACATCCGGTAGCTATCCAAACGCCCCAAGCATTCCATCTTTGTAGGTTATTCCCCTGTTCATTCGATCTGGGGAGAAACTTTTTAGCAAGGAAGCCAAGTATACATAAAATCAGAAAAACAATACCGATTGATGCAATATTTCCTACATGTACAGTAAATCGCAATCCCACTGCACCCTGAAAGCAGTAATATGCAATAGCTAAAAATGGAACCGTCATACAAAACTCCCAGTATCGTAAAATCAATAAGCCTACTCCAAATAAGCCAAAAATGGCGGTAGGTATAATCAATGCATTTTCTCTATCCTGAGGAGGTAGACATCTAGGGCATGAGCAGGATGGGCTATCCGCCAATATTCGATTGCGAACAACCGCCTTGGGTATTCCGCTAGCTTCCCGAACCGTCGAGATAACATCGAGGTAACTCAGGTTGTATCCTTTTTCTTTATTTTGCGACTGCATAGCACCCACTTTTCCAGCGGATATATAGCGGTCTAATTTGGAGAAAATCTTACCTCGGTAATTTCCATCCAAAACCGTAAAGGTTAACATACCTAAGCAGGCAATCGGAAGGGCTATGGCAGGGATTGAAAATTTTTTCCACGAACCGGCTACTGGATCCTTCCTTCCAGCAAACATATTTGAATGAGCAGAATGAGCGGTAGGCTTTAATTGAATGAAAGAAAAACAAATCCGAAGAAGAAATAAGATAAAAATACCCAACCAAAATTTGCCAGGACTATTTTCGATGGATAAGCCGCCTGCCCAATACTCTGCATACCCTGCGAATGCTACCAACAATATTGAAAGGAAAGAGAAAACAGCACTTTCAGAAGAAATAGTCTTTTTGAAATCTCTTGAATGAGCAGAAAAGAAATCTAAGACGATGAGACCAAGCCTGTAGCCGATGTAAGCAAGTGCGAGTGCACCCGTAATTGCTTGTCCAGAAATGTAAAAGAAACGATATAAATAAAGGGTAATGGCAGCAGCTAATGCAAAATTGAGGGATTTTTTCCGACTGGCTGAGAGTAAAAAGTAGAGTGCAAAGGCAGGTATCGTGATAGAAAACATATCTGTATCATAGTACCCCGCTAAAGTTCGGTTGTAATAACTGTGCGTCACACCTGCAAGGCAAGCGGCAAAGAACCCCCAAGCATGGCTTCCATAGAGTCTGCCGATTAATACAATCGGGATACAAACAATACCTGCGATAAAGACAGGAAGCCAAAGAAGAAGTTGCTCAATAGATAAGGAGGGAAAAGCTTTGAGTAAGAGGTGTGGAAGATAAGTAATCATCCCATTTTGCCAGACACTAGGAATGAGTGAATTATTCTGATGCATCCCAAAATTAGCCTTTTGCAGGATTGCTCCAAAATAAAAGCTATCGTGAGTGTTTGGCAGCGCGACCCCATCTTTAACCATCTCCGGATGGAAGTATACATTTTCTCCTTTGTCGTCCTCGTAATGAGCTTGTGCAAAGTCAATCCACTCGAGACGTACCCAGAAGCTTAAATAATAAGCCACCGCAATCAGCAAAAGGGTTACAAACCAAGGAGCTTTATCGGAAGGGAATGATAAAAAGTTACCGAACATCCCCCGGTCACGAATAACTTTTTGTACCCATCCCGGTTCATCAGTAGCAATCTCAGCTGATGAATGCTTGTTAGAGTCTTTTATGCTTTCTTGTTTGCTCAAACTTTAAAGGAAGGAAGCCTAGCTTTTACCGAAACCTGTTTTGCAAGCCAAACAATTTCTTACCTAAAGAACTCAACAGTGTATTGGTCTTGCTAGGCTCGAATGATTTCCCCAGTAAAGTTCTGGATCCGGAGTGGAGACGGGAGCCCAAATTTTTAACATGAAAAGCAAAGTTATTATTTACCATTATTCCTAATAATTCTCCCTTTTGAGAAAACACGAGATCACTTTCAGCAGGATCAAACTTACCGGTAAGAAAGGCAAAGCTTGTATGTTCTACTTTAATGTATCGAGAATCTCTTTCATCCCGTACAAAATTGGTCTGTCCAAAACGCCCTTTCTTAGAGTCGACCACAACTGCTTCTGAGAAAAGATAAGGGTTTTGAGGGGCAGAGAAAATTTCAATTTCTGAAGTTTCAACAAGCTTTTTAGGATCAAGGTAGAGAGGTATAATAATAATCCTTGGATCATCCATAAACGCTATTTCTTTAATAGCGATTGGATCTTTCAGCTTGTCACCTGTTAAGGACCCAGTTACCGAAACGAGACTTCGAGGCCTTGGTTGTAAGCGAAATGGGCTATCCCTAACATGGACTAAGCTGTATGCAAATGAACCATCAGCTAAAATAATCGAGTCCATAGTAAATGTATCTTTCTTTTCTGTGCCGAGAAACCCGCCTTTATGGGTGAATTCTAATTCGAGTTGAACTTTGTTCTGTTCATATTTCGTAAAAATTTCATTGAGAGACTGCTTTTGCCTCTCATTAAGTTTTTCAAAGTTTTCTTTTTGTACTGCGGCAGTCTCCTCAACTTCTTTCTTTATATTTTCAACTTTTGAACCGACACCAGAGACTTCCTCA
>JAOFOL010000100.1 GCA_028042835.1 Opitutales bacterium
TCCTGAGGCACCACCTGCAGATACATTTAATCCTTTTGATTTACCACCTGAAAACTAATCTTAAGGCGTTAGACCCCACTCTATGAAATTAAAGAGTGGCAGCCCGGCAGGGATTCGAACCCCGACTGAGAGTACCAAAAACTCCTGTGCTACCATTACACCACCAGGCTACTCTTTTTTATTATGAAACAGAGGCTCGTAAAGTCAAGTGTCTTGGCTAAGCAAAAAAACTCAAATGAAACAAACCAAATACAAACGAATCATTCTTAAAATCAGTGGAGAGATCCTTGGTTGTCGCGATGAAGGAGAGCCCATTCATGCAAAATCCCTCGAAAATATCTGCGAAGAAATTAAAGCTGTAGCAGATTTGGGTGTAGAAATTGGTCTTGTTGTTGGCGGTGGTAACATTTTCAGAGGGCTTCAAGGTAGTGATAAAGGTATTGATCGTACTACGGGTGATTCTATGGGTATGCTAGCTACTGTTATCAATGGTCTCGCCCTCATGGACCGCTTGGAAAAAATGGGTTCAGTCGTGCGCGTCCAAAGTGCTATTCCTATGGATAAACTCGCCGAACCTTACATCCAAAGACGAGCAATTAGGCACCTTGAGAGGGGCCGTATCGTAATTTTTGTATCAGGTACTGGTAATCCTTACTTCTCAACTGACACCACAGCCGCTTTAAGAGCGAGCGAGATTTCTGCAGAAGTTATTTTGAAAGCGACAAAAGTTGATGGTATTTACGATAAAGACCCCCATAAATTTAACGATGCTACAAGATTCGAATCCTTGACTTATATGGAATGTCTTGAAAAAAGACTTTCAGTTATGGATTCAACTGCTTTTTCTCTATGTATGGACAACGGTATGCCAATTCTCGTATTTGATCTCCAGCAAAAACAATCCATCCGTCAGGCAGTTTATGGAGAAACAATTGGAACCATTGTTTCTTAATACTATTTTTATAAATCAAATTTAATCGAATTAATACCAGACAGAATACCTATGGAAACTGAACAAATATTCTCTACGATGAAACAAGATATGCAAAAGTCAGTCGAGCATGTCATGCATGAATTCAACACCCTACACACTGGCAAAGCCAATACATCGATGGTAGAAAGTGTGACCGTCGATGTATACGGGTCAAATATGAAACTCAGAGATGTGGCAGCGATTACAACTCCGGATTCAAGAACCATTCAAATACAGCCTTGGGACAAATCAACTGCTGCTCCCATAGAAAAAGCTTTAATAGAAGCCAAACTTGGTATTATGCCAGTCGTCAATGGTGAGCTCATAAGGTTACCAATTCCAGAACTTAGTGGAGAAAGAAGAGAAGAATTATGCAAAATGGCCCATGGCTACGCAGAGCAAGGTAAAATTGGAATTCGAGCATCACGCAAGGATGCTATGGATGCCCTCAAAGTTGCCCAAAAAGATGGCCTACCGGAAGATGATTTTAAGCGTGGAGAAAAAGATGTGCAAAAACAGACAGACGATGCGGTAGAGCAAATTAATAGTGCTCTTTCCAATAAAGAAAAAGATCTAAGGCAAATTTAATTATCTCTGCTCATAAGAGACCCGGCAGGCTTCACCTTCTTACTTATATCCTCTTATGAATCCGCAGACTATTGTCATTAAATTAGGCACAGGTATTTTATCTGCGGGTTCAGGAAAAATACATCAAGAAAGATTAAACGAAATAGCTGTAGGGATACAGAGCCTTTCGGAAAATAAAGAAGTAAAAACGATCATCGTAAGTTCTGGTGCAGTAGGTTTAGGTATGGGAAAACTTGGTCTTACGGAAAGACCGTCTAACCTCGCAGTATTAAGAGCTTGTGCTGCAATTGGTCAATGTTGCCTAATGAATGCATGGACAGATGCCTTGGCAAAAGTGGATCTAATGCCGGGCCAAGTTCTTCTGACTAGGCAAGATTTTGCAGATCACCACCGATCTCAAAAGGTGAAAGAAACATTATCTAATCTTACCTGCCGAAAAATTGTGCCCATTGTTAATGAAAATGATTCAGTTAGTGATGAGGAAATTAAGTTTGGTGATAACGATGTGCTTTCAGCTCTGCTGTGCTCTTTAACCGGTGCCCAATTGCTGATTATTTTATCAACAGCAAAAGGATTAATGACCCACCCTCAAGCAGGGGAACTTATCCCTTTCGTTGCTGAAATATCTCCCGCAATTGAAGAAATGGCACAAGGCACTTCAAGTGCGACCGCAGTTGGTGGAATGACTACTAAGATAGAAGCAGCCAAAATAGCCACAAAATCTGGTTGTGCTGTTTTCATTGGTAGTGGTGAGAACAAACCTGATTTAACTAACATCCTGGCCAATAAAGCAGAAGGAACTTTTTTTTCCCCAACTGGATTAGATTTAAATCAAAGAAAAAAATGGCTCGCTTTTTTTCCTCAACCCAAGGGATCCATTCATATTGATGAAGGGGCTTCTCTCGCAATTATCGATAAAGGAAGTAGTTTACTTGCTGGCGGAATTACGGCTGTAAACGGAAAATTCACCGAGGCCGAAGTAGTCTCACTTATCAATCACAAAGGAATCACCATTGCCCGGGGAGTTACCCGTTTTAACACAGAAGAGCTTCTCTCAATTCAGGGGATGAAAAATCAGGAAATTCTCAAAAAATACCCTAACCGATCAC
>JAOFOL010000098.1 GCA_028042835.1 Opitutales bacterium
AACCTAAAGTTTCTTTCGCTACATCCATAACTGCCTTTAGATCAGACGCTTTGTCTGCATTAGAAAAAACAGCGGTTAAATTTGATGCATCCTGTAAACCGAGATCAGCAGATGCTTCCATGACCTCGTTTAATTGATCTGCTTGATCCGCATTTTGTAATGTACTGGCTAAAATGGAAGCACTACTAGTATCTAATTTATTACTTCCAGATCCATCGTCTGACCCAAGCGCTTTCTTGGCAACATCCATGACACTTTTAAGATCATCTGCTTTATCTGCATTATTAAAAACAGCTGTTAAATTAGAAGCATCCTGTAATCCAAGATCAGCAGATGTATCAAGCACTTCTTTAATCGAGTCAGCTTGATCAACATTAGTAAAAACTGACAACATGTTACTTTTATCCTTCGTGCCAATTTTCCCTGCAACAGCGACCACATCTTTAACAGCACCCGAATTTTCAGAGTTCTCCAACAAACCTTCAAACATTACTGACTTGTCGATACCGATTTCATCCGCTTCGGCAGAAACATCGACTACATCATCAAGATTAGTTACCAGATCTGAAAGGAAAGATTTACTATCTTTTGAAGTACCATCATTATTACGCCTAACACGTTGAGATCCGTCGGGATTAGTAGCTCCACTCTCGTCGTTTTGTTTAGCTGCAAGCATACCGGCAGCATTAGTTGTTGCTTCAACATAAAGTTCAACTTTTGCAACTTGGTCGGCATCGTCTAAATCGATAAGACCTGCTTTATCTAGGGCAACAGCTTCTGTTGTCCCGTTGTCATCATCTCCAAGACCTTTAGCAGCAGCGGCTTGCTCGGCATCCTGTTCCTGAAGCTCTTCTTCTGATGGTGCTTCGTCTTCCACATTCTCTCCTCCTTCTCCGGCAGGGACAGCGGAATCACCAACCGATGTGACTCCAGTCGCTCCTTCAGACGCTTCCAAGTCAGCCTCAATACTTGCAAGTAGTGTAGTGGGCACTTGACCCAAGGTGGGCGGTAGAACTACTCCACTTGCACTAATGCCGGCGGAAAAACTTTGGCCCTGCCGAACCATTGTCGCAATGTCAGAACCTCTTAATCTCGTGGCAACTGACCCTTTAAACATATTGATGTTAAGGTTAGTCGCTCCATTGTTGGCCATGACCCCCATCTGACCTGAAGTACCCCGTATACCGGCAGTGCCAACAGGAGACTCGATATTGAAACTCGATCGTTTATCAAGCTTTTTGACATCAAAGACCATATCACCCAATTCTAGGTCAAGGACAGTCTGCGAAGAACTCGGTTCTCCTTTCATCTCGGATAATTTCTTTCTGCCTGGATCAAATTTTTCTTGAGTAAACTTCTTAATATTCAAAGCAGAATCTGCCTTGATAGTAGAAACTGTACCGTTTGATAGAAGGAGGATAACTTTGGATGCGGGACCGGTTTTGACAGTGTGACCATCGAAAAGTAAACCTCCCGCCTTGACTTGGCTAGATGGTAGTTGTGCCTGGGTCACATTATTAGTTACAACAACCTGCCCTTCCAAGGAAGCAATTATGATAGCCCCCTTGGATTCAAGCGTCTCAGACTCCTGCGCAAAGAGAGATGAAAATAAAAAGAGAAAAGGTAGGATTAAGGAAACTTTCATAACATATACTGGTTTCGTGATAGTTGTATGTATAATATTCAACTATTATTTAGCATCTTGTCCACAAAAAATACACAGTCTTTTAAATTAATTTACAATTTTATAAACTTTACCCCACGGTGAAGAGTATATTTTTTCGAATAATTGGTCGGGTAAGTCTTCCATAAGAAAGCCTTGAACTAGGGTACTATCGAAGATTTCCTGATCCATAAAAAACCAAGCTTGTGACATCTGATAACCTCTGGCAGGTATCTCGATCACATCCCCTTCTGATAAAGTGACATCAGTTGATTCATCAATGTGATAAGATAGCATTTGCGGTGAAATTCCATTGGATGTGGCAATGCTAGCGACTGTTTTGCCTCCTGATGGAACGGTGTATGATCGTCCCCCGGCAAAAATAGGAAGGTTCGATTGAATAAGATGAAACTTAGCTTTTTCAGGGTTTTGGGAAGGCATTTTAATAAGTTTGCCAGTTTTTGTATCATGCATTCTACGATGAAATGCAAATGGTACGGGTTCCTGTACTCCAGGTAAGTTTGCTTGAAAGTTTTTTAAATTTGCATCGATTTTGTATCCACCACGCATATTAAGTGAAATTCCATTGGGGATACTGGTGACCCAATCGGCTTGGCTAATGAATGGTTGCCTAACAGGGTTGACACCATTTTTAAATTCAGGATGAGAGAAAGCGTTAGCGTCAAATTTATCGAGCAAAAATCGTTTGGCAAAAGTCGAATTTAAGGCATGGGAAGATAAAATAACTAGGTCCTTAGTTTTCTCGATGTAAATCAGGGCACGACTGGATCGGGAATCAGGATTACTTAATATCTTGAAACCATCAGCATTAATAGCCTGCACAATACGCGCTGACTCCCCAGGGTTTCCACTTACTTGCCAAAGTTGAGAGTAAGTAATGATACCGGATTGTTCACCTTCCACACGGAGATAACCATTTTGATCAAACCTAAACCCTTCATCAAAATTGAAGGAAAAGCCTTCCCTTCTCCCATTTCGGAGAATTTTCATGGGAGGTTCCCTTGAGGTATTATTTTGAGCAGACTGTCCATTTGGGTAATAAAGGTTTCGGG